>NZ_CP038020.1:600648-900972 GCF_010120595.1 Streptococcus thermophilus | reverse complement strand
ATTTAGAAACGGCAACACCCACAGAATCAAAACCTGGACCAATATTGGCAGATGTTGCTGGAACAGTAATTTTCATAATAATACACCGAGAGGAGGAAAGCCATCAGCGACTTTTCTCCTTGAATACCTTTCTTATACGCACCAGTATGGGCTTATCAATTAGTTAGACAAAACTTTCAATGTATTGACAACTGTGAAATCTTCTGCTGCTTCAAGTTTTTCAGTAACAGCTTTGAGTTGTGTCTTAGACATAGCATGTGTAATCACAACGATACGAGCTGTTGTGCCATTTGCTTTTTGTTGCAAGACTTGTTCAAACGAAATATCTTCTGAGTTGAAGATTTCAGACAAGTGAAGGATTTTACCTTTTTCATCTGGCGTATCAAGGGCAAAGTAGTAATTGCTCTTAACGTCCGCTGGATTAGCCAATGGCAAGTCACGACGGAACTCATTAAATGGTTTACCCACATTGCCATCTGAAAGACGACGAGCAATACGGATAATGTCTGCCAAAACAGATGTTGCTGTTGGTTTTTGACCAGCACCTGGACCGTAATACATAGATTCACCGATACCGATAGATTCAACAAAGACTGCATTCATAACATCGTTGACGCTAGCAAGTGGGTGATTTTTTGGCAAGAATGTTGGTGATACTTCTGCTGAGATACCTGATTCTACTTCACGCACATCACCAACCAATTTGATAACATAACCCAATTCTTGAGCAACAGCCACATCGTCTGTAGAGATGTTCGTAATGCCTTTGTGAGAAACGTCGTCAAAATCAATTGTAGCACCAAAACCAAATTGGCTAAGGATAACAGCTTTATAAGCGGCGTCATACCCTTCAACGTCGTTGGTTGGATCACTTTCAGCATAACCAAGTTCTTGAGCAGTCTTGAGGGCGTCCTCATATGACCAACCTTCATCAACCATCTTAGTCATCATAAAGTTAGATGTACCGTTAAGCACACCAAGGATACGAGTCACCTTGTCAGACGTCAAAGAGTTAGCCAAAGTACGCAAAATTGGAATACCACCGGCAACAGCAGCTTCGTAGTAGAAAGCCACACCCTTATCTTGAGCAAGAGCAATTAACTCTTTTCCATGAGTAGCAATCAAGTCCTTATTGGCAGAGACAACGTTTTTACCTGCTTCAAGCGCTTTTGTGATGAAGGTACGAGCTGGCTCGATACGTCCCATCAATTCTACAACGATTTGAATCTCTTCATCGTTAAGGATTTCGTCAACATTTGTGACAAAATTGTAGTCGTTTCCGGCAGCGATAAGACGATCTTTTTCCTCGTCATCTTTAACCAAAACTTTGGCAATTTCAAGTTGGTCACGTGAAGCTGCAAAAACCTTTTCACCATTTTCCTTCAAGAGAAAAGGAATACCGCTAGCTACTGTACCAAAGCCAAGCAATCCAATTTTAATAGACATTTATGATCTCTCCTTAAAAACATACATTTTTTTAATTGTACCATATTTCTATCGGAATTGACAGAATATTTCTGTCATTTAAGGAGACAAGTATTCTTTTTTTACTGAAAATTCTGTGCATTTTCACCCCATTTTTGTTAGAATAATAGCTTGACCTATTTGAAAGGGGATACAATGACTTCTCAAAAGAAAAAAACAAGTCAAGTTAAAAGAAAAAAATTGAAACTACTTCTGCTTGTCCTAAACCTCGTCCTTCTTGGTCTATTGGCCGTTTTTATGCTAAACCGACCAAATCAGTCGACAAACAACCAACAACAGAATCAGACCAGTCAATCTAAGAGTACAGCTAAGTGGAAAACCTATGATGACCCTGTTCAAATCCCTATCCTCATGTACCATGCTGTTCACGTTATGGATCCATCTGAGGCCTCTAACGCTAACCTCATTGTTGCTCCGGACAATTTTGAAGCGCAAATTAAGGCCATGGTAGATGCAGGATACTACTTTCTAACGCCTGAAGAAGCCTACAAAGCCTTCTCTGAAAATGCCCTACCTGCTAAGAAGGTTGTCTGGCTGACCTTTGACGATGGTAACGAAGACTTCTATACAATTGCCTACCCGATTCTCAAAAAATACAAGGCGAAGGCAACCAATAATATAATCACTGGCTTTGTTAAGAAAGGGAACGTTGGAAATCTGACCGTTAAACAGATGAAGGAAATGATGGCACACGGAATGAGCTTCCAATCTCATACGGTCAATCACCCTGATTTGTCTGTCACTGACAAGGCGACGCAAAAGGATGAATTAACGAATTCTATTGACTTTCTTGAGGACAAACTCAACATCAAGGTCAACACCATTGCTTATCCATCAGGTCGCTACAATCAAACAACACTGGACCTAGCTAAAAAAACTTACAAGTTAGGACTGACAACTAACGAAGGATTAGCGAGTGCCAATGATGGCCTTCTCTCACTTAATCGTGTCCGTATTCTGCCAACAACAACAGCTAAAGGACTTCTAAGCAAGATTACTACTGACAATAAGTAAAAGAAATCACTTGACTGTAAATCAAGTGATTTCTTCTTGTCTAGTCAAATATTTCTGATAGGATAGCCACACCTTTTTCGATTCCAGCATCACTTAGAGTGATTGGAGGCAGAAGACGGATAACATTTGTCCCTGCAGTTAAGACAATTAATCCCTTATCTCTAGCAGCTTGTACCAGTTCACTTAGATTTCCAGTAGTCTCAATTCCAATCATGTAGCCCAATCCACGCACAGTGGTCACTGTCTCTTTATCAGACAAGACCTCTTGCAATTTAACTTGTAGCTTGTTCCCATTTTCAAGGGCAGTATCCAGAAAACCTGGAGTCAACATGACTTCAAGCGTAGCCTTGGCCGCTGCCATAGATAGTTTATTGCCACCAAAAGTAGAGCCGTGACTTCCATAAGAGAAAGCCCCTCCAAGAGATGACTTAGCAAGCATGGCACCAACTGGTACACCATTTGCCAAACCTTTGGCCAGGGTAAAGATGTCTGGCTCAATATCGTAATGTTCATAAGCAAAGAGCTTGCCAGTACGACCAATACCAGTCTGAACTTCGTCTACGATGAGATAAATACCAGTTTCCTGACAGTAATCAGACAAAGCCTTGACAAAGGCCTTGTCCGCTGGTTGAACACCTGATTCTCCTTGAACCAACTCAAGCATAATGGCCGACGTTTCTTTATTGGCTAGAGCCTTAACACTGTCCATGTCGTTAAAAATGGCATAGCTAAAGTGGGGCACGCCTTCACCAAAACCTTGTTTGATTTTATCCTGACCAGTGGCAGACATGGATCCGAAGGTTCGACCGTGGAAGGAATTTTGGAAGGTAATGATTTCTTGTTTACCCGATGCCTTACGGGCGATTTTTATGGCTGCCTCATTGGCTTCTGCACCACTGTTACAGAAAAAGGCCAGATAGTCCTTGTCACCAGTTAAAAGACCGGCAACATCTTCTTGCAACTGATTGTAATAAAGGTTAGGCTGGTGCAAAATCTTGCCTACCTGATCTGTTAGAGCTTGATTGACACGGGGATGATAGCCAAGATTAGTCACCCCGATACCAGATGAAAAATCCAAATAGGTCTTGCCAGTGGTATCTGTCAAATAATTGCCTTGAGCCGAAGCAAAATCAATCGCTGCCCGTTTATAATTTGAAAATAATTTTGTCATCGTTTACTCCTTGATTATTGTACCATCTGTAAGGTTATCACCAATAATGACCTGATCAACACCAGATTCAACCGTCTGAACAGCGCTTTGAATTTTAGGAATCATGCCTCCAGTAATCACACCTGAATCTACTTTTTTCTGAACATCTACAATATTCAAATGATTCAAAACCTGCCCATTCTCTAAAACACCCTTGACATCTGTCATGAGAATAAGCTTTTTGGCTCCTAGACTAATAGCCACCGCTCTTGCAAGGTAATCGGCGTTGATATTCAGCAAATCACCCTGCTCACTGTAACCTAAGCTAGGAATCAATGGTATCTTGCCTTGAGATAGAAGTGCCACTAGGGTCTGATTAGTAATAGACTTGACCTCTCCCACGTAACCATAGATCTCTTGATCTAAAAAATCAGCATGAACAAGATCTGGCAGCTCATCTACAACCTGATAGATTGGAAAACCCGCTTGTGTCAACTGACCCGCCAAGTTTTTCCCAACTATGTCAACCAAGGCTTCTTTAATTAAGACCATATCTGACTGACTCGTCACACGTAGACTATTGACCTTGTGAATTGTGATGTCATGTTCCTCCATGAGTTGATTGATAGCAAAGCCACCCCCATGGACGATGATTATTTTTTGACCAGCCTGCTGCCATTCTGACAGTTTAGCCAGTATCTCAGGAGTTAGCTGTTTACTGGCTACTCCACCAATCTTAATTACAATATATTCGGTAGTCATTAGTTAACTCCTTTGTCATAAATAGTCTAGGTGTGGTAGAGAGCGTTAATTTTAACGTAATCGTAAGAGAGGTCACAACCCCATGCCGTCCCTTTTTCTTGGCCCGAATGAAGGTCTACTGTTATGGTCACTTCATCCCCGTGCATGATGTCTTTCATTTCTTCATCATCAAAGGTCACAGGACTAGAGGCTAGCATGACTGGCAGACCGCCAAGCATGATATCAACATTGTCCACAGGCACATCCACACCGGCATAGCCAACAGCAGCTAAAATACGCCCCCAGTTAGGATCTTCACCAAAGATGGCTGTTTTGACCAGACTTGAACCGACTACAGATTTTGCCATCATACGGGCATCAAGGGCATTAGGAGCATTGACCACATCAACCTGGATGAGCTTATTGGCGCCTTCACCATCCTTGGCAATCTTCTTAGCCAGTTCTTGCATCACGAAATTAAGCATTTTCGAAAATTTATCGAACTCTGGTGTATCTGGCAGAATCTCATCATTGAGCGCGCAACCATTGGACATGACAAGAACCATATCATTGGTCGAAGTATCCCCATCAACCGTAATCTGATTAAAGGTCTTTTCAACATTTTGGCTCAAGGCCAATTGAAGAGTATCGCTAGAAATATTAGCATCACAAGTAATAAACCCAAGCATTGTCGCCATATTAGGGTGAATCATACCTGAGCCCTTAGCAACACCAGCCATAGTGACTACATCACGTCCAAAAGTCTCCGTCACAGCAATAGTCTTAGTCGCTGTATCTGTCGTCAAAATCGCCTTGGCAAAATCATTCGCGTTTCCATTTACCACCAACTTGGAAAGACCATTTTTCAAGGTATCCATTGGTAGCAACTCACCGATAATCCCTGTAGAAGCCACACCAATCATATCAGGTTCAACACCTAGCTTTTCAGCTGTCCACTCCTGCATGGTGTATGCATCTTCTAAGCCTTGGGTCCCTGTACAAGAATTGGCTACACCTGAGTTAACGACAATAGCCCTCATTTTACCAGCTTTTTTCACCGAGGTCTTGGTTACAATCAGAGGAGCTGCAATAACCTTGTTGGTCGTGTAAACACCTGCAACACTAGCTGGCTTTTCAGAGACAATCCAACCAAAATCCATCTTTCTCTTTTTAAATCCTGCATGTAGCCCATCTGCTGAGAATCCTAGCGGGCTAGCAATTGTTCCATCTATGACTTTCATATTTTTTCTCCTAACTCTATGCTTACATCTACAAGTATGACGGTTTCATATGTAAACCTTCCGTCTCATCCCACCCCTGCATGAGGTTGAGATTTTGCACTGCCTGTCCAGATGCTCCTTTTAGCAGATTATCAATGACTGAAATAACTGTCATAACATTGGTTTTCTCATTATAGGCAAAGCCGATGTCTGTAAAATTCGATCCAATGACATTATGTAGTTCTGGTAAGTTTTCTTGTACACGTACAAAAGGTTTATCATCATAGGCTTTTGCAAAGGCTGAAGCGATATCAGAGACAGCTACGTCCTTCTTCAATTTGCAATAAACTGTAGCCATGATTCCACGATTAACCGGTAAAAGCGACGTTGAAAACTGAATCTCCGGCATATCAGCATCAAAAGCCTGCAAAGTTTGTACAATCTCTGGAATATGCTGATGATGATTGAGCTTATAAGTCATGTAATTATCGTGAACATTAACAAAATGACTAGACTCACTCAAAGCTTTACCCGCACCAGTTAAACCAGACTTGGCATCTACAATGATACTATCAGTCTCAATAAGACCGGCTGCCACCAAAGGAATCATGGCTAACTCTGTCGCTGTCGCATAGCATCCAGGATTGGCAATAAATTTCTTACCCTTAACATCTGTATATTCTGACAATGCATATGTAAATTTATTCAAAATCATTTTCTTGGCAGGTGATTTTTTATACCATTCTTGATAAACATCTGCTGGCAAGCGATGATCACCAGACAAATCAATAATAGGAAAATCAGCCTGAACAAATTCCTCTGCTAGCGAACTAGCAACTCCAGAAGGTGTAGCAAAGAAGACTAAGTCTGCCTTTTCTATAATCTCTTGCGCATCAAAATATTCTATTTTTAAATCACAAACACCTGCCAAATAGGGGTACACATCAGACAATCGTCGGCCCACTTCCTTGGTTGCGTGAATAGAAACAAGTTCTACTTTTTTATGATTATTCAAAATTTTAACTAACTCTAAACCACTATAACCAGTGATACCAACGATTGAAACTTTCATTTACGCACTCCTTTTTGAATAAATATGTGATTAGTTTATTGTATTTTTATTCATTTGTCAAGAGGGAAATGCAAAAACATGAAAAAACAAGCAGTATTTTTTAGCTGCTTGTTTTCATAATTGCTATCTAGTTATTAAATAAATGCAGGTCAGCAATACGATTGACAGCTTCGACCAGACGCTCCGGCTCTACCAAAAGCCCGATACGAACATAAGCATCACCTGCTGGTCCAAACCCTTTTCCTGGTGCCACAGCAACATGGGCCTTCTCAAGCAAAAGATCTGCAAAACTTTCACTGGTATAGCCCTTAGGTACAGGCATCCAAGCATAAAAGGAACCTCTGGATGGAAAGGCTTGCCAGCCAATATTAGCAGCTACCTGAACAAAAGCATCTCGACGGCTATCATAAACCGCATTTAGTTGGGCCACTGCTTCTTCAGATTTAGGATCTAAGAGGGCTGCAATCCCAGCTTCCTGCAAAGCGGGAAAAATCCCCACAAAAAGATGGTCTTGAATCAGATTCAAGGCTTCAATCATTTCAGCATTTCCACCCGCAAATGCCAAACGCCAACCTGCCATATTAAAGGTTTTTGAGAAAGTATAAAACTCAATGCCTACATCCTTGGCACCAGGAGTTGCCAAAAAACTAGGATTCTCATAACCCTGATAGCCCAAAGCCCCGTAAGCCAGATCACTCACCACCCCTACCTCGTAGGTCTTAGCCCAGGCAACCAATTTTTCATAAAAAGCCTTTGTCGCTACAGCCCCCGTAGGATTATTAGGGTAATTGATATAGATAAACTTAGCACGGCGAGCTGTCCCCTCAGGAATAGCTTCCAAATCTGGCAAAAAATCATTTTCAGCCGTCAAAGGAAAAGTTTCATAGGCTACACGACCCAGACTCACTCCCGACAAGTAATCAGGATAACCTGGATCAGGTAAGAGCAGGAGCTCACCAGGATTCATCAAAGCTAGAGGCAATTCCACAAGACCAATCTTAGCCCCACCCATGACACAAATTTCACGCTCCGAATCCAAATCAACCCCATAATGGTTCTTGTAAAAACTAGCAGCTGCTTCCTTAAAAGGACGATTGCCACGAAACTGCGAATACTTGTGACTGGCAGGATTTTTCGCTGAGACACGCAAGGCCTCAACAATATGGTCATAGGTCGGTTGGTCGGGATTTCCCTGACCAAGATTGATAATATTTGCTCCTTCTGCCACCTTGGCATTCACCTTAGCAACCAACCCTGCAAAAAACTGTTCTGGCAATTCTTTCAATAAATCCGATTCTTCAAATAACATAAAATCTCCCTAATAATACAAGTCCGTGCGACGGTCCTCAAAAACGGGAATTTGACCTCGCACTCGGTCCACCTCTTCAAGATTAATCTCAGCCGTAAAAATGCCCTCCTCATATTCCTTAGCCTGCAAGACTACATTTCCTAGTGGATCTATAATCATAGAATGCCCTGAAAAGACATCATCTGGATCTGGTCCTGCTCCGACACGGTTAACGGCTACCACAAAGGCTTGATTTTCAACCGCACGCGCCTTTAATAAAATCTCCCATTGCTGCACTCGAGGTTCTGGCCACTGCGCTACCACAAAAAGCACCTTGGCCCCTTGTGCCATCTGTGTTCGCACCCACTCAGGAAAACGAATATCATAACAAATGACACTTGCCGCTATCACACCATCAAGCTCAAAAATAGACTCCGCATCCCCAGCAGACATATACCGGTCCTCTGCCATAAGACCAAAGAGATGGACCTTACTGTAGATATTGATTAGGTTCCCAGACTTGTTGTAAACATAAGTCGTATTGTAGAATTTTCCGTCTCTCTCAATAGCAACAGACCCTCCAAGAATAGCAACAGCATGTTCTCTGGCAAACTGAGACAAGAATTCTTGAGATTCCAAACCTTCCTTATCTGCAAGCCCATCCAGTTCATCTAAAGCGTAGCCTGTATTCCACATTTCAGGAAGTACAATGACATCGGGATTAGCAACAAGTGCTCTTTCCAACATCTCTTTCACGTGCTTTTTATTTTCCACAGGCTGTCCGTGGGCAACATCCATCTGTACCAATGCAATTTTCATAGTAACCTCGATTCTATGTTAACCATTATAGCACTCCAAAAGACATCACAAAAATTGAAAAATTCAATCATCTGATAAAGAGAGGCTATCAAAAAAGGCTGGACACATTGTCTAACCAGACTTTTTATCTCATTAAGCAATATTGACGTAACGACGAGCACCACTCATTGTCATGTATGAGAGCCATGTGCGGCCATCGGCTGTCAAAACCTTATCATAGATGACATGGTCTCCCTTGCCAAAAACAAAAGTGGGTTTGAGGTCTTCTTTTGGTTCCTTCTTAATATCTGTATCGCGTGTAAAGTAGAAAGTTCCTGTCGCTGGGATGTTCAAAGCACCTGTTGTGGCCTAAGCGTCATTAGAAGGATTCCCATTCCCATTACCACTATTACCGTCACCACTACCAGCTTCCACCGGTTTCACTTGAGCATAATAACGCACACCAGAGTATGATTTGTAGCTAATCCATTGGTAGCCGTCAGCTGTCACGACTTGGTCGTAAAAGACGCTGTCCCCCTGGATTCACATAGAATTCAGCCTTGGCAGAAACCTTCGGTTGATTCTTTATTTCTGTACGCTCCTTGTAGACATAAGTTCCTTGGCTTAGAAGGCCGCTTGCTGTAGTTGTATCCGGTTGGCTCACCAAACTAGTATTGACAGCTGCTCTCGTTAAGGCAGATACATCAAAGTTAGTGACTGTTTCAGATGAAGTATTTGTACCACTTGCTGCTTCTGAGCTGGCAACTGTTGATTCAGATGTTTTATATGCTGCTTGTGAGATACTAGCACTCACTTCACTTGTAGCCTCGCTAGTAGCAGCTTCACTAGCGGTTTGGCTAGTTGTTGAGACTTGGCTTGCTTTATTACTTGACGCTACTCCATCTGTTGCTACGCCACTGAAAATATCAGTCGCTGTCATAGCATCACTATCTGAAGTCGCACGCAAAATGGTATCTGAGGTTGTTGCTACTTCGTGGTGTTCGTCAGCCAAAGCTTGGCTCGCAAAGACCAAACTAGCTCCTAAAAGAACTGACGCAGCCCCAAAAGAATATTTACGAATTGAAAAACGTTATTGTTCGTGTAAAAATTTTTCTCGTTTCATATCAATTATTCTCCCTATCAAATTGATGTTACAGGTTGATTGTAACGCTAGGTAACAAACATTACAAGTGTTTTACAAAATATTACTAAATATTTCTCACTTGCCCACTAGTATACCAATTTTTTTGACTTGTTCCCACTTTAATCATAAACTCATAAACTATCCGATTTTCGTCATAATCGACAAAAATGACCGACTTATATTTATATATTCGTTATTTTCTAAAAATCAAAAGTAAAAAGATTACTAAACAAATAGTAATCTTTTTCGTACTAGTTAAAGAGAGTGATGTTACAACTCTTAAGAAATATCCACCACATAGCGTCTTAAACGCTATAGGTTACATAAGACAACCAGGTGTGGCCATCAGCTGTTAGGACCTTGTCATAGCGAACGGACATGACCTTATCATAGTAGGCTAACTCTGGGCTAGCAACACTTGGTTGAGCCTTAATAGAGCTAGGTTTTGTAAAGGTATAGGTTCCAGTTATCGCTAGGCTTGGGCTTGCTGATTGAGCAACTGCTGTTGCCTTACCATCAATAGCAATGTAACGGCGGTTACCTCCACGACTAACATAAGAGAGCCATGTATGACCATCTGCAGTCACCACTTTGTCATAGTTAACAGACATACCAGCATCATAGTAGGCCAACTCTGGGCTTACGACACTTGGTTCTGCTTTAATAATAGAACGTTCTTTGAAGGTATAAGTTCCTGAGTCAGGAAGGCTATGGCCAGTAGTTATATGAGTTTCTTCAACCTTGGCAGGAACTGTGTGAGTTGTGCCACCCACACCAACTAATTTACCATTAGTTTCAACAAAGTAAAGATGTACATTGTAGAGACCACGTTCATTCTTGTGGTCACTTAGACCGACATTAACCTTGTAGTTACGATTATTAAGACGAGTCGCATTGTACCAAATGATGTCATCTTGGCCATTCCTTTCAGACCAGATTGGAACAGACACTCCTACGACACCATTTTGATCTGATACATTACTGATAACCACGCTAAAGTCACCATTATCATGACTTTCAATAGCCATGTCGCCTCTTGGTTTAGCCAGAGACTCTACGACAACACCTAGGTCGACATAACGACGAGTACCATTGTATGACACATAAGAAATCCATTGGTGATTGTCTCTCTTCAAGACCTTGTCATAGATAACATGGTCGCCTGAACTAAAGACAAAAGTAGGTTTGATATCCATGACTGGAGCTGTACGAATTTCAGTTGTACGACGGAAATAAAACGTACCGTATGATGGGATATCAAGAAAAACATCAGCAGTCACTAGACCATCTGCACCAGGATGACTAGCATTAGTTGAGACAGTCCGAAGACTAGTATCGACAGCTTCACGGTCAGTAGGTCTAGCTTCAGCAACTTCTGAAGTCGCTTAACGGTCAATTTCACTTGCCACTTCTGAACTAGCCACTGACGTCGCTTCAGAACGTGGGCTAGCCACCTCTGATTTAGAAACAGAAGCAACTTCACTGCTGGTAAGATTAGGTCTTGGTGCTTCCGATTTTGACACAGGTTCATTGAGAACATCGGTAACAGCTTCCTAAGTTGCCTGCTCAAATTGTGGTGCTTCAGAATTATTTAAAATAACTTCATAGTCCTTGCTGGAACTTACGCTATTGGCTTGTTCCTGAGCCAAAACATGTCCACCAAGCATCAAACTTGCACCAATCAAAACTGATGTAGCTCTAAAAGAATATTTACGTATTGAGTAACGTTGACGTTCCTTAAAAACATATGCCTTTCTCTTTTTGATCACTCTCACTTTCTAGGCTGTTTGATAAAAAAATAGGAACCGTTTTCACACTTTTATTATACCCCTTTGAAATATTTTTTTACAATTATTTCAATATTATTACTAATTTTTTTAAGAAAAAAGATAGGATTTTCATCCTACCTTTTAAGTTTCTTTTATTGTATCACATCTTAAAACTGTTCTGCTACTGCTGAGAGAAGATCTTGGATACTGTTAGCATCGCTACCACCGGCCATAGCCATATCTGGTTTACCACCACCACGACCTGATACGATTGGTGCAAGAACCTTGATAAGATTACCTGCGTGAACGTTTTCAGACTTACTTGCTACAAGGACATTAACTTTTTCTCTGATGTGAGCCGCAAGGACAAGAACATCTGAGTAGTCTGCTTGTTTCCATTGGTCAGCAAAAGTACGAAGGGCACCAGCATCAGAAACTTCTACTTGGCTAGCAATGTAACGAACACCGTTAGCTTCTTTAACATCTTTGAAGACGTCACCAGCGGCAGCGGCAGCTGCTTTTTCTTTAAGAGTAGCATTTTCTTTTTGAAGGGCATGCAATTGCTCTTGAAGGCTAGCAACCTTGTTAGGCACTTCTCTCAATTGTGGAGCCTTAAGTGTTGCTGCGATTGATTTGAGGGCATCTTCTTCTTCACGATAAGCAAGGTAAGCTTCACGTGATGTAACTGCCAAGATACGACGTGTTCCTGAACCGATACCTTCTTCTTTAACAATCTTGAACATACCGATTTCAGCTGTGTTGGCAACGTGAGTACCACCACAAAGCTCAACAGAGTAGTCGCCGATTGAAACGACACGAACACGCTTACCATATTTTTCACCAAAGAGGGCCATAGCTCCCATTGACTTAGCAGTGTCAATATCTGTTTCAATAGTTGTTACTGGAGTTGCTTTCCAGATTTCTTCGTTGACCTGTTCTTCGATAGCACGTAATTCTTCTGGAGTTACCGCCTCAAAGTGAGTGAAGTCGAAACGCAAGAATTCTTGCTCGTTAAGAGAACCGGCTTGGACTGCGTGATTACCAACGATGTTGTGAAGGGCAGCATGCAAGAGGTGAGTTGCTGTGTGGTTTTTCATAACACGGTGACGACGTGAGTGGTCAATTTCAAGTTTGTAGTTAGCTCCGACAACAAGTTCACCTTCAACCTCAACAGTATGAAGAGCTTGTCCATTTGGTGCACGTTGAACATCAACAACACGCGCAACAGTAGTACCCGCTGCATCTGAAATAATACCGTGGTCTGCTACTTGTCCACCCATTTCAGCGTAGAATGGTGTTTGTTCAAAGACAAGAAGAGCCTGGCCAGAATTTACACTATCATGACGAGCATCATCAGCAACGATTACGCTCAAACGACTTTCTGCAGTTTCCGCTTCATACAAGAACTCAGATGGTTCAGTGATGTTAGCAAGAGTTTCATTTTGCATACCCATAGACCCACCTTTAACCACGCTAGCACGCGCACGGTCTTGTTGTTCTTTCATGGCAGCTTTGAAACCTTCATGGTCAATCTTGAAGCCTTCGTCTTCAGCTAATTCTTCTGTCAATTCCACTGGGAATCCGTAAGTATCGTAAAGTTTAAAGATATCTTTACCTTCAAGCGTATCTTTACCAGATTTCTTAAGGTTAGCAAGAAGTTCATCAAGCATGCTTGAACCTGCATCGATAGTACGTGCAAAGGTTTCTTCTTCACGTTTAACAATTTTCTCGATAAAGTCTTTCTTCTCAAGAACTTCTGGGTAATAGCTTTCCATGATTTGACCAACAGTTGGGACAAGTTTATACAAGAAAGCATCAGAAATACCAAGACGACGACCGTGCATTACGGCACGACGGAGAAGACGACGAAGAACATAACCACGGCCTTCATTACCTGGAAGAGCTCCATCACCGATAGCAAAGGCCAATGAACGTATGTGGTCTGCGATAACTTTGAAGCTCAATGTTTCACCATCTGGATCATAAGCTTTACCAGACATTTTTTCAATTTCACGAATAATAGGGATGAAAAGGTCTGTTTCAAAGTTTGTTTTAGCCCCTTGCATTACGGCTGCAAGACGTTCAAGACCTGCACCCGTATCAATGTTTTTATTAGGAAGCTCTTTGTATTCTGAACGTGGAACAGCTGGATCTGCATTAAATTGTGACAAAACGATGTTCCAAATTTCAATGTAACGGTCGTTTTCAATATCCTCTTCAAGCAAGCGAATACCAATATTGTCAGGGTCAAATTCTTCTCCACGATCAAAGAAGATCTCAGTATCTGGTCCAGAAGGACCTGCACCGATTTCCCAGAAATTATCTTCGATTGGAATTAAGTGACTTGGCTCAACTCCACAAGCAATCCAACGGTTGTATGAATCTTTATCATCCGGGTAATAAGTCATGTAAAGTTTGTCTTTTGGAAGATCAAACCACTCTGGGCTTGTCAAAAGCTCATAACCCCACTCGATAGCCTCATCACGGAAGTAATCACCAACTGAGAAGTTACCAAGCATTTCAAACATCGTGTGGTGACGAGCCGTCTTACCAACGTTTTCGATATCATTGGTACGGATAGCCTTTTGTGAGTTGGTGATACGTGGATTTTCAGGAATCACAGAGCCATCAAAGTATTTCTTCAGAGTGGCAACCCCTGAGTTAATCCAAAGAAGAGTTGGGTCGTTAACTGGAACCAAGTTAGCTGATGGTTCAACAGCATGACCTTTTGATTTCCAGAAATCAAGCCACATTTGGCGAATTTGTGCTGAAGTAAGTTGTTTCATTATTTCTCCTTAATTATTTCTTAATTTATACCAATTAGAAAATACTAAAAGAATAAAAGACAAAACCACTAAACGAAGGGCGACGTGAACCGCGGTACCACCTTCATTCAATGACCTTGTCATTCTTATTTTTCTTAAATTTTAAACTTTGAGTAGCAAGTAATCTCATCCGTCCATGGCTCGCAGCGACCGCCACTTTTCTGTATCCGAATCAATGATTACCTTTCTCAAAGGGAAGACTCAGAGTTTCCTAACATTAAAACTCTTTGTTACTTTCCATTTTAACGTGTTTTAGGTCTTAGGTCAAGTTGATAACAACATTAGAGTGTGTCTGTTTTTGGGAGAAAACGAAAAATCATCAATAGAACGAGAATAAAGACCGAAACGTTAATTTTTTCACTTGTTTCAGTCTTGAATTATTGTTCTTTTGATGATACAATACTTATAAGCTGATTGAACAAGTGTACGTTGTTTAATCGGTAAGGCGGAAGGTGTTAGCGCACCTTTCGTCTTTTCTTCGTGTTTTTCTATAATCATATTATATCACAATCGTATCAAAATGCAAGCATTTTCTGTGAAAACATTCTTAAAAGCCTTGACATCTCAAGGTTTTTTTGATATTTAGTTTCTTTCTTCTATAAGGCTTACACCATATTTTGGCTTAACATTCGGACGCTTTAAACGGGGCAATGTATAGAAGGATTGGACATCGCAAAATTGACCAAGGAGATTACTTTCTTGGTCTTTTATTTTTTGATAGGATTGTCGCCATTCTCCAAAAAAGAGGTCTCTCAATTCTTCTGAATGGCTTAAAAGAATAGTCTGGCTCATGGTATCTGCGCCCTTCTTACTCCAATACATCCCCCTGTTTTTCATCCGATACGTGATTTTACGATGCTGAGACTCCATGATACCAATACCACTTGAGGAAAGACCAAAGGCTTCAGGACTTTCCGTGTATTTGAAATTTCTCAAGAGTTGCCGTCCGAAACGTTGAAAAGTTGCTAGTTTCTCGTCACTATCGATCAATGATTCAGCTGTATCTAGCACTGTCTTCAGCTGGCTCTTATCCCGATTTTTGAGGGCTTGAAATGCTTGCTTAATCAGTTCTGAAGGAAATGGCCTCAGCTGTGTCTTAATAGCTTGATTTACGTGGAAAGCATCCCAAAAATAAAAATGCTCTTTAGGTCTGAACCCACTGACAAGCTCTTTGAAGAGATTAGGAGAGTAGCCCTTCCCACCGTCTGAGTTGGTTACAATGACCGTTTCAGGCGTTATCTCAAAGCGCTCCATAATCAATTCAAGGAGTTTATCTTTAGCCTGATGATAGTGTGTCGATACGACCTCAAATTTATCCTTCAGGATATTTCTTTTACCCTTCTTGCTCCCTGTATGGACGACAAAATGACTGAGTTCTACGGACTTCCCTTGCTTGTTAGGAGTGGACTGTTTGACCCAAACGCCGTCCCCTTCAATATACAGCCGTTCGGCTTTGATTTTGCTTGGTCTATCGGCTGACCTATCTGCTGATAAGGAATCATAGTCAGCTTTATCCTCAAGGAGATGACCTGCGACATCGAGAGCGTGCTGAACAGTGTTTTTCGTGATATATATTGACTTGAGAAGTTCCATCACTTCAACCACTTTCCGATATGGCATATAGTTAGATAGCCTTGTAATTTGGTAAAGGAGTTCTTGGGAAAACCGTGACCGTGGCTCAAGTCCCAATTTTTCATCTACTGGGATTCTAACCGTATCCCCCTTTTTCCATCTGCTCCTTGAAAAAGTCATCTCTCCAAAAGAGAAAATGACTGTCCGCTCCTTCTGATTGATTCTCTTGAAGCCTTGTGCTCTCATACTCGGGACAATAGACTTCTCATAATCTTCAATCATCTTCAGGAAGGTTTTCTGATTATCTATTCTCAAACGTTCTGAAAAAACTCTTTCATCTAGCATCATCTCTTACCCCTTTCTTACAATACGCTTATTATAGCGAAAATCTAGACAAGAAAAAAAGACCTCTCCATTTGGAAAGGTCACTATTATTACAATAATATTTGTCATTATTTTTATATTGATTTTAATAACTATTTATACCATGATTAAAATAGCTATCTAAAGAGAAAGGTCTTCTTCTTTGCTGGGGGCTACCTTCTTTGTAGTGCCTTGAGTTTCTTTCTTCAGCCTTTCCAATTTCTCAGAAAAGCCTTCAGGCTTTTTTATAACATCACCGTCTTTTGCTTCATTGATTTTTCCTTCAAAGCCTTTATTTTTGAGATAGTTAGCATAGAATTTCTGCTCCGAGCGGAAATAATCAAGTAATGGCTGTCTTTCGTCATTTATTTGAAAAGCTTCAAGAGCACTATAATAACTGGCTTTGTTCAAGTCATCCACTATAAAAGGTGTGATGCCTTCCTTCAAGCATTCTTTATAAAGAATCAACCGACCTACCCGACCATTGCCATCTGCGAAAGGATGAATCTGTTCAAATTGAGCATGAAAGCTAGTAAGATAAGCCAAGTCTTTATTTTCTTTTAAGCCGTAGCCAATCATCAGAGCAAGCATTTCATCTTCTGTACGATCAACGTCTGCTGTCGCTATCTGACCTACTTCATTCTGAAGCACTTTATAGCGCCCTACAGGGGCTATCGGGTTGTGTTCCGAACTCGTCCCACTCTTTAATAAGCTATGAAGTTTTTTGATATAGTCTTCTGTTAGCGGTTCGTTGACGGTATCAAGGATATAATCAAAGCACTTAAAATGGTTGGTGGTCTCTACAAGGTCATCAATCTTGATACCTGTTCCCCCGATGTTGGCAATCGTTTTTGTCTCATAAATAAAGCTAGTTTGTTCTTCTGTCAGACGGCTTCCCTCTATTTTGTTTGAGTTATAGGCAAAGCGCTTCTGTGTAATATCATATATCCCACCATGAACCTTCCCGTTTCTTTCAGCTTTTAATCTCGTGATGAAATCCATAAAGCCCTCCTTTTATATTGATTAAAATAGTGATTTATATAAACATTAAAAACATGATACTTATTCTTGATACTGTTCAATCCACTCATCAAGGAAGGTGGATGCACCACTATATCCTGATGCTTCTGCGATTCTATCCAGCTTCTCCCGATTTTGGGGTTTCAGTGTAAACTGATAAGGAAATTTGGTCTTCCCTGATGGACGACCAGCTTTTCGCCCTCGTTTCTTTTGTGGCTTAGGGTCTTTAATCTCTTCCTGAAGGACTTTACTGATTTTCTCTTTTTTAGATTCAAACGCCATGCTATACCTCTTTTCGATAGTGATTTTTATAATGATTAAAATAGTGATATATATAATGATGAAAATTAAGCCATATCTGTGAGTTCCTGAAGCTCATTCAATGTGTCAGTCAAGGCTGAAAAGAAATTCTTATGTTCCCTCTTCAATGTTGAGTCAAGCATCATGTCTATAACCGTTTCATCTTTGGTCGCACGGTTAAACAGTTCCTTTTGAGGAATTAGACCAACGACTGAAGAATCAGTTTTCAAGGCTTCTAATAGCTCTTTTGATTTTGACGTATTATGCTTAATCATATTTGGCAAGAAATAGAGTTGAGCCGTAATCAATGATTCCCGACTAGGGCGGACAATTTCTGTCTTACGGTATTGTTCTAGGCGAACTTCTAAATTCTCCTTAGCTTCAAAAGCAAAATCACTAGGGATAATTGGACTAAAAAGCGTGTGACTGACTGCGATAGCGTTTCTTGTCGCAATCCCAAAATCGGGACGACAATCCAAAATGACATAATCGTATTGGTCAAGATTTTTGGACTCTAAATTATCCCCCAGCCAATCATAGAGATACATATTTTGATTAGGGTCAGTTTCTAGCTTTCTTTCCGATTCATCCAATTTCATTGAACCAGCAATGAGGTCAATGTTAGGAGCAACAGACAAGATAGCTACATCATCTGACCCTGCAAACACATTGGCAACGGTTGACGTGTCCTCATAGACATCATAAAAGTGTGTCAGGTTGCACTGGTGGTCAAGGTCAATAAATAAGACCTTGTAGCCTTTACTGGCTAGATACTGACCATTGAGGAGGGCTAGTGTGGTTTTTCCCACCCCTCCTTTGATAGCTACAAAACTCATGAGCTTCATTTGTTATCCTCCTTGGATGGCTTGTAGTAGAAAATATTTCCTTTTGAAGTTCTATAACTGACAAGCGCTTTTTGCCACATTTCTTCTGAAAGCTCTACTTTCCAAAGTGGAATACCTAGTAAATAAGCTCTTCCTGGATATTTTGTTTCTCTGGATTTCATGTTACTCCTCCTGATTTCTATACCTCTTATTATAATATAAATCACTATAAATATCAACATTAAAATCAGTATTTTAATCAATATTTTTATCACTATCTTTTTATATCATATTTTTCACGATACCGTCTGAACGTCCTCTCATTGATGCCTGTCAAACTCGCCACATCCTTATCTGTATAGCCTTTTTGATACAGTTCAAAAGCATGCTGCAGTCTGCTATCATCGTCTGAAAAAAGGGCTTTACGTCCCTTGTACTTGCCTTGTGTCTTTGCGATGGCGATTCCCTGTGCTTGACGTTCCTTGATACGTTCCCTTTCAGCCTGCGCCTGATATTTGTATAGCTCCAAAATCAGATTGTTCAAAAGCCGTCTGAGGTTATCATCTTCAATCCCACGAAGTGTAGGAAGATTCAGAACTTCCAAAGTTGCCCCTTTGGTCTGAATCTCATTCATGACCTCGGTCAGTTCCTTGTTATTTCTTCCCAATCGTTCCAACTCAGTCACAACGACTCTGTCCTCTTCTCGGATATAATTAAGCATCGCCTTCAGCTGAGGGCGGTCTTTACTTGCTCCGCTCATAGCTTCCTGAAACAGTTTATCAACCCCCTTCATTTGTTCCAGTTGCCTAGCCATGTTTTGGTCTGAAGCGCTGATTCTAGCATAGCCGATTTTAGCCATTTTCTACCTCCATATTTTGCCTAACCCTATTGTCCGCCTGTTTAATCCACTAAAATCAAGAACTTACAAAAAGGACAATAGGGCATACTCTAATGTCCGTTAATTAAATCCTATAAAATAGAAAGTGGTAGTGTGATTTGAATATTATCAATTTCTGTATCTTTTGGACTTTGTCCTCTTTTGAACAATTCATACTCATCTGTTTCCATAACTGTCATACTTGGTACAAAATTATCTATTACAGTTATAATTAAATCTTTGATCGCCTCATATTCTTCTTGCGTAAGTGGTTTGGCCGCATTCTCATCTGAAACAACAAAATCACAAAAAACACAATCATAGCCAAGAAAATCTTCAATGCCTGTGTTGACATCTACATAACGTTCAAAAGTTTCCACTAATAGCAGGAGCAGGGCAACTTTTTCTTTGTCTTCGAGAATCGCATCTGAGAACCCTCCACGGCTAGATCCTAAATCAGGTTCTACGAAAAAGAAGAATGAACCACTATAATCTATCCTTTCGTACTCTTTTTTGTTTATTAATCTATAATCATCTCTTACATAGTGTGTTAATTGCACATTAAGAACTTTTTCTTTAAAAAGTTCAATCGCTTCAACTAACGAAGTGGTTTCAATTTTTTGTGATAATTCCTTTGGTGTTAACATATTTTTCTCCTCTATTTTAATTATATTATTTTGGTAATTTCTCTAATTCATCTTCTTTAACTTGGGTTAAAATCTGTTTTAGTTTTTCAATCATTGAAATTAGTTCACTCATCTTAGTTGTTTTAGCACCCGATATTGAAATAAAATACCTATCCCAAAACATTTTAGAACTCTTTTCAACTTTTTCTAATTCAATTGAAAAGTTTAAGTCCGTCTCAATAATGAGCTCTATTAACCTTATTAAATTTGCTTTTGAATTTTATTTCATCGAAAAATCGATCGCCGTTGGCGGTGATTTTTCTCAGCCTATCTTTCCATTTCTTCAGGGGCTTTTGTCTGATGAGAAATTTCTTGTCTTCTTGCTTGAGCGTGTTTCTCAAGTTTTTCATATTGAGTAAAGTCTTTAACAATACTATCAAATTTTTCCTTCAGGGCTTTCCGTTCGATTGAAACCTCAACAACCTGTTTTTCAATCTCTTTTGGATTGACTGAAGCTGAAATATTGAGTTCTTCCAAAACTTGATAAGCTACTTTTGCATCAATCGGACTTTCTGAATGAATATCTTCAAGCGCTGAAGCAATTTTGTTCAAGCGTTCCACTTTGTCATCAAGCCTCTCTAATGAATCTTGTGTTTCTTCAATTTGAGCAATGAAGCGGTCACGTAGTTCATGAAACTGGTCAGAATCAGATACATTATGACTGACTAAGTAATTATATTCCTTGACCAGTAAATCCAACTTGGAAATATTAGGGTTCTTGGTCAAGATATATTCTCCACTCTCATAAGCAAGCTGATTGATAAGCGTTGACCCTTTCATAAATTTGTTACTAGCTGAATTGTCAGGATTGATGAAATAGAAAAAATCAGATTTCTTGATAAAGACATCAAAGCTCCCGTCATCCTGTTTATCAACTAAGCGACTTGGAATTTTAACTGTTCCTTGATTGGCTATCCCATACTGCATTTGAAGATAAATCCCTGTGTCTGTTTCATGCTCGACCTGCCACGGTTCAATCTTGACCCTGATTTCAAAATCTTCAGCTTTTTCGGCTTGTAATTTGTCATACTCGCTTTTAATTGACTCTAGCGGATGCACGATTTCATTTTTAGCTAGTCGCTCTTGAATTTGTTCCAAAGAGTAACGTCCCTTTTTTGACAAGGTGCTGTCACGGGTATTTCTCTTTTGGTCTTTATCAAGTAATTTATACTTGGCATATTTGCCCGAAAAGTCCACTGCAAGATTAAGCGCCTTTGCCTTTTCTTGAAAATCCGATAGGTTGACTGAGTGCTTCAGCAAAAATTCAAGACGGGACTTGATTTCTAATTTGAAGACATTTTCTTTCTGATAAGCTGAGTATTCTTTGTGACCAAATTGATTCTTACGTTCAAGAATTTTAGCACCGTACAGGTCAGCATATTTATTTGAAATATTGAAAAGACTCAACGCAGTTCCTTTTTGCCATCTAAACTTATTCAGTGTGACAGAATTAGTGGAATTGATATAAATGTGATTGTGTAGATGCCCCTTGTCCATGTGAGTGGCAATCACAAATTGATGACTTCCACCTGTCAACTCAAGTGCCGTCTTTCGTCCAATTTCATGTACCTGTTCAGGTGTCAGATTATCTTCAGGGGAAAATGATTGAATAATGTGGTGGGCTAAAACGTCATTTTTGACCAACTCCTCATTATTGATTGGTCTGCCTTTTTCCAAGTTGGCAAGTTGTTTCAACATCATAAATTCTGAAAAAGCCGACTCAATATCAATCACTAGATTACCTGATACTAATTGAGAAACAATCTGACCATCTACAACCTTAACAGGAAAATTCAAATCAGAATCAATCAATTCTGTCCCAATCGTTTTAGCACCATCTTCAATATACTTGAGACCATCAGATAATTTATTGACCGATTTTATCTGTTTAACCTTTGTGACTACCAAATCAATTTACTCCCTTCTGTCTCTCATCAATTTTTCAATCATGGCAACTTCTTTATCAAAATTGTCATCCATCAACCGCTTAACTTCTGTAAGCGAGGATTGCAAACTTTGGAAATTTTCGAAACTAAACTCTTCATTTGTGTTGACATATTTTGCAAGTTGGTTGATATTTGTACCAATTTTATTTATCTCGGTTCTCAATTTTATCAACTCAGAATAATCAACCGTCACCACCTCACCAGTCAAAAGCATATAACGGGCATAGGTGTTAAAGTTTTTAAAACCATGTAGCGCCATCCTCTCTTTTATCAGGTCATTTTCCCTTGATGTCACTCTCAGTTTTCGTTGAATTTCTCGATAACGTTTTTCTTCAGTCATTGATTTTCACCTCGTACTTTTCTCTTGACTATTGTACTCTCACCCTCTATACTTTTCAAACTGGCAAGATTAGCGTTTGGGTACCCAATCGCTGTTTTTAAAAGATTTTCCCAAAACTCAAAACTGGCAAAGTGCCAATTTTGAGCGGGTCAATCTTTCAAAGTTTTGGGGAATATCCCCAAGCCCCTAAGTCGTCCTTCGGACCTTAATTGACTTCAACTTGTTGAAGTAATTCTTCTTTTTTGGTTTGATACTCTTCATCAGAAAGAGTTTCAAGATAGCTGATTGTCTCAGCATATTCTTGAGCTAAGTCAGGGTCAATAGCTTTTAGCTCGTCAGCATCTTCATCTAAAAGAGCAATAGCTTTTCTGCGCTTGGCTTCGATAAAATTTTCATTCCTGGTGTATGTGCCATTCTCAAAATAGAATAGGTTCAAAAGTAAAGTTGTTTCGATTGTGTCATTCATAGTTTAGTCCTCCGATTGTTTTCTACGATTCATAAAGCCTGCGGATAATTGAGCGACAAGGTCTTTTACAGGTTCATCTCGTTGTCGCTCTTCTGCGCTTTTTTTGGCTCGTCTTTCGCCTGCTCTTCCTTTTTAGCTTCAACGGGTTTTTCTTTAGCTTCTTGTTTCAAGCGGTTAATTTTATCTTGAAAAACATCTTTTGTAACTTCTTTACTTTGATACTTTTCAAGGGCTTTATCAATTCTTGAAATCAGGCTATTAGCTTCTTTTTGTACAATTTTAATTTGACCTTCTAGGTCAGTCAGACCTTGAGGGTCATCCGTCCAGTTCGCTAAATATCCAAAACTATAATCACTCGTATCAAGTCCATAGTGACTAGCAACGACAAAAGCAACTGACTCAGCTTGTAATTCTGCGGTACTTCTTTTTAGTGGATTTTCTTGAATTTTTTCCATGTTGTGCAAGTCAGAATGTGCCATTTCATGGAAAATGGTTTTAAGCGTATGTTGCTCCGATAGTCCCTTCTTAATAACAATTTCATTGTTGGTTGGTGAGTAATACCCTTTTGCCCTTCCTGTATCATCACTGAAAGAAAGGGGAACGCCATTAGCTTCCGAAACCTCTTTAGCTGACTTATAAAGATTGCCATAATCTTCATAAGTACCTTCGAGTTCATAGATGGGTTTAGCTAATTCTTTTCCGTTTGTTTGGGAAATATCAAAGACAGGAACAAGTTTAAAGGACGTGTAGGTTTGTTCATTTCCATTTTCATCAAGAAGGGGTTCATGCGTTTTAGGGTCTTTCTTTTTAAGAATAATTGGCGCAAAAATCCGTAAGGCTTTTTCACCCTTATTGACATTTCTTTCAAAGTCATCTTTCCATTTTTTAAAAGATGCCACGTGTGTAGCTTCAGGATTTTGCATGTAAATCAACTGAATATTCCCAGGGGAATAATTGTGAAACTTGCTCATGGTGGTCAAGTATTGTTTGTAGGTATCAGACTCAAAATAACTTTTGACTCCTTCTCTTAAAACCTGAGAAAGACCCTTGCTATCTTTTGCTTCAATCAATTCTGCAACACTTCTTGTTGGAGCTGAAGAGGATTGATTTTGATTGTTTGGATGGTTAACATCTAAAGGATTTGAACCGTAACCAATTTCTTCATTATCGGATTTTCCATCCCCATCTGTATCAGCATTGTAAGGACTTGTGCCTTGATTTTTTTCAACTTCATCAGAAATCCCATCACCATCTGAATCACGTTCACGCTCATCTTTTCGTGCCTGGTCTTTCTTTCTCTCCTCTTCTTCTCTGAGAATTTGGTCAAAACGATTTCTTAAATTTAAGTCTTGATTAGTTGGCATTGTTAATCCTCCATGTTTTAAATTTGGTTCATCTTTAAGGGGTTCTATCTCTCGACTTTTTCGCAAAGTCTCAAGCATTTCTTTTCCATCATCCTTGATAAAATCATGATTGATGGATAGTGTTTTAATCTGATTATCCTTTTCAGCAAACACACCTAATACCGTTCTTTGAGATGGCTCAATCGTCTGATAGGCTTTATGAGTTAGCTTCATCAATGAAGCAGGAACGGCTGAATTGTCATCCATTTTTAGAGCTAAAATGAGGTCTTCATTTTCGGGTTTAATTCCTTTTTCTAGCTCCAAGCGTTTAAACTTTTGGACCGAACTTAAGTCGTTAAAGGTGAAGGCTTTGGAGTCTAACAGCTCAGGTAACATTGGCAAGACTTTGATTTTATCGTTATAGCCTTGACCAAGTGTCACATTCTGAAATGACAGATGACCTGAAGCCACTTCATCAATAAATTTCTCAGCAACTGAAGGTAAGTGTTCATCATAGATTGGCATTATTCCTGTCAGGTGCATCCAGTGTCTCTTTTCAAAGCCGACCTCTAAAAAGTTAAGTTGGTCATCTTCGTTAAAAGCATAAATGATTTTTTGGTTGGAAAAACTATCTAAATACTGTTGGGCTGACCGTTGCAAACTATCCGCATAGTTGTTTAGAGTCCTTATGTCCTTATCTTCAGGATATTTGTAGCCACCACGTAGCCTATAACTTGACTTAACTGACTTGTCAATGTTAAAATGTAATTGAACATTGGCAGGAAAATCAGGTTGAGTCTTTGACTCTTCGGGTTGCAGTGCTATCCCTGAAACTTCGGTTTCTAAAGAACTGAAATTGCGATTGAACAATTCGCCCCCAGTGTTAGATGGCTCTTGACTTCGGTCAGGAGCTTTTTCTTGTGTCTCAACTGCTGAAGGTGTCTTAACTTCTTTCAAGTAATCATTCCAGTCCATTTTGTCCTGGTCTTCTGCTATTGGTGGAAGGTCAAGGGTGACTTCAATTTGTTTAGCAGTCAGGCGCTCAATAAAGGTATGACCTGCTTCATCATTATCAACGGCAAGGGTAATTAAATCCTGGTGTTTTCCATCTTCAAAGAAAGTGGTTACTCTAGCCATATCAGCCAGGAAGGAAGATTTTTTCTCCTGGTCAACCTCGCCATTAAGTTCACCAACTTCAGATAAGAGTTCCGCCACGTGACGACTCACAGTTGATTCTTTTAAGCCATCCATAGCAACTAATCGGACATCCTTCAGGGTGTCCTTTTTGAGTTCATAGTAACTCATTAGGTCTATTGGGGCTTCTGCAAAGATTAGACGAGATGGTGTCCCAATATCAACGTGCATCCCTGTCAAGCCATCTGATGCCCTCATAATTTGTTTTAAGCGCCCTCTTTCGTACAAGTCTAAGTTTTCCCTTATCCCTTGCAAAGAAGCCCCTATAATTTCATTTTGAGTGTCCAGACTCTTGAAAACTAGGACAGGTTCAAAGTAGTCACCCGTCTTTTTAGTGGCTTGTGATAAGACGCCTTTTTCTGCGAAAAAATCGATCGTCTCATCAGACAAGCCCCTGACATCCTTCAGGTATTCTCTCCCCTCTTTAAACTCTGTTTCATAGGGTTCAAGATAATAATGAAAGGGTTCTTTTTCAGGGATTGCAGTCACATCCACTGCATCAAAGCTCCCATCTTCCAAGAAATGCTTTGCTTGCTTAAAAGAAACGGCTTGTCCTGACGTTTCCTCTTGGACAACCTGGACCATTTTTATCACATCACCACCAGTAGAACGGGCAAACCAATTGAAATAGTTATCCCTGGTATTGATGGCAAAGGAATCATGCTCTTGCCAGGCGTAAGTATGGCTTCCTGTTCTGTGTAGTTGCATTCCTAGGCTCTCAGCTACCTCTAAAATGGATAACTGCTTCAGTTCTTCGATACTTGCCATCTATCCTGCTCCTTTCTCTAATTGTGCTCTTATGGCTTTTTTGGTTTGCTCGATAAACCAATCTTTAGACTTTTGACCTTGACCAACTAACTGAAGGGCTGTTTCCCACTTTCCAGTTGTTTCAGGATTGGTGTACATCACTTCAAGATTATCAAGGAAAAGGACAAGCATTTTCCCCCTATCTGTTGGGAAAAGTTGACCTGTCTTCTTGTCACGTGTGATATAGTCACGGTCAATAATGGTCTTAATGATGCCTGCTCGTGTTGCAGGTGTTCCTAAATTGTACTTAGGAAGCACGTCATCAAGCAGACTGCTTTCTGTTAGCCTTGCAGGTGGTTTTGTCTTATCTTCCTTAATTTGGGCTTCAGTGGCTATTCTAGCCCCCTCCTGGTAGATAGGTAAGACGGAATCCTTATTTTCCTTTTCAGCTAGTTCTGTCCACCCCTCATTAGTCATCACATTTCCTTTAGCGCTGAAGGTATTCCCATTGTTATCAAGTGTCACTTGTGTTGCTTGGTAACGGTAATCAGAAGCAAACATCAAGAGCGTTCTCTTGAGGATTTCCGTATAGATGATTTTTTCATCTCCTTCAAGTGAACTCACGTCTGACATGTTTTCCGTTGGGATGATGGCATAGTGTTCCATCTGTTTATCTTGCACATACTTCTTCCGTGGCTTAACGTTAGGTAAATCAGCTTCAATACCCAGGATAGCTTTATAATCGTCAAGGTGTTTAACCAGGTATTCAAATTCATTAGGGGTAATCAATTTGTGGTCAGTACGTGGATAAGACGTAACCCCTTTTTGATAGAGCTTTTGAGCTATTTCAAGGGTATAAGCTGAATCAAAGTGATATTTCTTACTCATTTCTGATTGAAGACTTGTCAAATGGTATAAATTTGGCGCAGAAACCGCCTTATTTTCGCTTTGAATAGATTGAACGACCGAATATCCCCCAAGAACCTTTAGAGCCTCCTGTGCGCTCTCTAGGGTCTCAAATTTGGTGTTGTTTTTGAAGATTGTCCCTATATCATCAATCAGTTCTACCTTCCAAAACGGTTTAGGCTCAAAAGAATCAATAGCCAGGTCATTTTCAACGATTAGAGAAACAATCGGTGTCTGTACTCGACCAACTGAAAACTTCTTCTCCTTCTCCCCTAAATAACCTAACTCCTGGAGCTTCAATGATGTCCAAGGGCTAAAATTAAAGCCAACCAACCAATCTGATTTGGCACGTGCTTCAGCTTCTTCAGCATATTGTCGGGTTTCTTCAGCAGGTCTCAGGCTTTTGAAGGCTTTGACAATTCCTGAATCCGTCAGAGAGTTGACCCATAACCTATATTTGACCTTCTTCAGAGCATTTGGAATCAGACTCAAAATCAAATAAGCGATAGACTCACCCTCACGGTCTGCATCTGTCCCTATGATGATGCAATCTGCTTGATTGACCTCACGTTTTATCAGGTTAAATTGCTTTTTCTTATCCGCCTTAACCTCATACTCGAAGGTCTCAGGAAAAGCGGGCAAGTTTGCCAAGTCCCAATTTTCGTAGTTCTGATAAGGATTCTTTATCTCGACCAAGTGACCAACGGCTGAAACCACCGTCACTTGACCGTCTATCAAGTTTGTTGTGACTTTCCAAGCCCCTTTTTCATTCTTAGCTTGTCCCAGGGCATGAGCATATTTCTTGGCTTGGTCAGGCTTTTCAGCCAGTACCAGGTATTTCATTTCACATCACCTCTATTTCCTCCTGAAGAAGTCTGTCTATGTTGTCCTTCAGATAACTCAGGTCTTCTTTTGAAGCCCCAACCGATTCTACCTCCAGGCTTCCTTCATAGTGTCTAGGGTAGCTGAAGAGTTGCGAAGCAACTGCCTGAAATTCTTCAAGCTCTAAAGTCTTTATCAGCGTACTGATAAAGCCATTTAAAACCTCGCCCTCATTACTTTTTTCAGTTACCTGATGTCCCAGGGCAAATTGTTTGAGTGCTTCAGCCATAGTCTCCATTTCAACGGCTGAAAAGAGGGTTTCAAAGTATCCTATTCCTCTTGTTTCTTGTCTTGTCATTGTATTTCCTCCAAAAATAACAAAACCTGCTAGGTTTTCCTAACAGGTTTTCTCATTTGCTTAAGAAGCTAGACTAAAAGGCAAGTCAGCTTCTAAGACTTGTTTTTCTGTGGTGTTAATCACCCTATCATGGTTCACGTTAGCATCCCAATCATCCATATCTGACATGGTGCGAATGTAACGATACCAATTACCATCACTTGGGCTATTTGCCAGTTCTTTTGCCCGTGGATGCTGAAGAACGTTGGTCTTCTTATCCCTGAAGACATTTTGTTTTGAGATGAAGATAAGTGCTTCATCAACTCCTATACGGGCAACCTCATCAGGTGTCAAGAGGTCACGTTGGATGGTTTGAATAGACTGACTGCTTGAGCCTTGCGCCCCCCTGGTTTGGGACTGATTCTTGACATTGATAGTCTGTTTACCACTCCGCATGGAGAAGTAATTCATTGTTTCCTTGTCATTTGTTCCCAGGTAAACCAGGGTAGCGCAGTTATTGAAGATAGTTTCCCACTGGTCTTTATAAAGTGTTTTCAGTTGGCTGATAGCCTGAATGATAATATCAATAGAAATTTCACGTGAACGAACTGAAGAGAGCGTTTCTGTAAAATTTGGAAATCGTCCAAAGTTGGCAAACTCATCTAAGATAAGTCTAATATGGAGTAGGTCTTCAGGTTCACAAGTGGGGTGATTCCCCTGAAGAATTTCATCGGCGGTCATTGGTAGTTGCCTAAACATCATGGCAAACATGGTAGTTGCAATAAAGTTGAAAGATTTGTCTGTTTCAGGGATTGCAATAAAGACCGCTGTTTTCTCCGTCTGCCATTTTTCCATTTCCATTGAGTCACGGGCAGTCAGTTTCCTTACTGCTTCATGGTCAAAAGATGAAAAAACTGTTGAAGAGATAAATCTAACTGAACTAGCTGTCTTTCCTTCAGCATTTTTAATAAATAGTTCCCATTGTCTGTTTGCATAATTACCTGGTAATTCCTCCTCTAACTCTTCAAACATTCTTTCAACTGGACTTGGAATATCCTCGTCTTCACGTTGGATATTTCGAAGCAAATCTGAAACCTGACCGATATTTGGCTCATATTTTCCTAAAACTTTACCATCAAAATAGAGATAGCCTATCAAAGCACGCATCAAAAGAATTTCAGCCTTGTTCCAAAAGTCTTCTCCTATGTTGTCTGAAACTTTTGTCCCTTCCTTAATAGCAGAAGCAACCCTATCAATATCTAATTCATCGTGCATATAGTGAAAGACATTAAACTGATTAGAATTAGTCAGGTTTACCAGGTCAAAGACCTTGATTTTATAGCCGTTAGCTTCAAGCATCTTACCTGTTTCTCGGACAAGAAGTCCTTTAGGGTCTGTGATGACAAATGAACTGTTCATCTGCATCAGGTTTGGCTTTACAAAGGTAAAGGTTTTACCATCACCAGGCGGACCAACCGTCAAAGTATTTTTGTTGAGTTGACGGTTGAAAGGAAGGCGCTTATTAAATAACCCCATCCGTCCATTTTGGCTGAAAATCATATCATTTTCAGGTTCTTTATCTCTGAAGGAAGCTATCTCCTTACTCGTTGCGTAACGTGCCGACCCGTGTTCCTCTCCGTAGCGGTAACGCCCTTTGTCGTTGACTCGAAAGTAAAACATCAAGACGATAAAAAAAGCAATCCCCCCACCGTATAGGCTAGATTGAGTGAATGAAAAATCAATCAAAGACTTGCTTGACCAGTTAGCCCTCATCCAGTCTAAACGGGCTTCATCAAAAAAGATGACTCCTTCAGTCGCAGGAGCTAGGTCATAAAGTTTAACCAACCAATGCACCACATAAAAGAGAATCAGCCCGACAATCAGATAGATAAAGAAGTTTCGTTTTTTCTGTTCAGTAACCATCTATAACCCCTTTTCATCTTTAGCAATCGCCTTTTTAGGCGTTGGAACTTTGACCTGGTTTTTAGCTTTAATATCAGCCTTGACCTGCTTCTTGTAATAAGTGAGCTTTTCCTTCACGGTCATATTTTTAGGACTTTTAACCAGGTTATAGGATAGCTTCTCAGCCTTGTCAGGGTTCGTTAAATCATTGATGATACCCTTGAAACTTGCTTCAAGCGCCTTCACATTTTTGGCATCGATAGCAATGGTGCTTGTCCCATTTCCATTGTCCTTGATGGAAAAACCCACGTCATAACCTTTCAGGTATTGTTCCAGGCGTTCTGTGTTGACTTCATGATTCATAAAGGTTTCAAAATGCTTGGTTTCCTTAGTTGCCATGAACTGATTCCAGTTAGTCTTGTCTGAGAAAACCTTGTTTTCACTGTGGCTTTTGATTGTCTGATAGCCATTTTCCATAGCATAATAGAGAGCCTTCAGCATCAATTCTCCTGTGAGTTTGTAAACCTCACCGACCTTCATTCCAACTCGTTCTTGGTCCATTTTTACCTCCTTTTTATAAAAAGAAAAGCGGTGAGTATTTTGACCTACCGCTGTCATATCTTAGTTGCTTTTAAGTGTTCTTTTCTTGAAGAAATACGCCATCAGTCCTGCAAGAATACTTGTCCCTGCAAGAGTCATCAACGCTTCTTCTTTCTCGCCCGTGTGTGGCAAGGTCTTCATTTCACCTGATTGGTCTGTGATGCTGATGGTCTTATCAGCATTAACTGTCCCTCCCACTGCTTCAGGGGCAAGGGTGCTTGTTGAACCATCTGAATAAGCAACAATCACTTGACTATCTTGTGTTGCCACAATCTGATAGCCTGTGTTTGTATAAACGGGTGCTGATGGGGCTACATTTGAGACCACTTGACCTGTGACAGTTGAAGTTGTACCAACTTGACTAGCTCCTGCATCTACTGCTGTTTGAGCTGAAATATTAGGATTGTTAGTTGGAACAGTGACATCAGGAGTCAGAGTCGTTGACCCACCGTCAATTGTTGGAACGGTCACGGTGTTTTCCGCAGGCTCACTTGTTTTTGGTTCAGTTGTCGTGTCAGCATCCTGGTCTGGTGCTTCAGTTGAAGATGGCTCACTGGCTGAATTGTCTTCAGTCGAAGGAAGAGAGGTCTCTTCAGTTGATGGCGGTGTGACTTCAGTTGAAGGGGTTGTTTCCGCAGGCTCACTTGTAGATGGAACAGTCACGTTAGGGTCAGTAGGAACAACAGTATTATCTTCAGGTGTGCTTGGTGCTTCAGTTGGGGTTTCAGGAACAGTTGGAACAACGGTATCATCTGAAGGCGCTGAAGAGGTATCCGTTGGCACTTCAGGCGTGGTCACAACCGCAGGCACATCAGACGTTACAGGGGCGTTTTCATCTGCAAATGCCGTTAAAGGGCTGGCTGAAGCAAGCACCGCTACTGATGATAAAGTGATAAGTTTTGTCCATTTTTTCATGTTGATACTCCTATTTATAATTATGTTTATATTTATAATGATATTTATAGCTGTTTAAATCACTATGTTTATTCAGCAAAACTTGAAAATTTTGGCTGACCAACCAGGACATAGCCATACTTGGATTTTTTATCTTCCTTGAAGGGAAGCGTAAGACGAACGGTCTTAATGTTGCTGTCATCATCTCCCTTGGTTGTCACGACAAAAGTTACTTTGATAGTATCTTTTGATGATGACACCGTTTCATAGATGGATGATTGAACCTGAGTCGCTTTTTTAGCTTCTACACCTTCAGCCTTCAAGTCCTTACTCAAAAAGTCTGACAGATTGTCTGAGTTTCCTGAGTAATAGTTGGCAATGAAGAACCTGCCGACCACTTCAACTTTTCCCTGGTCAGCTTCAATCGACAAACGATTTTCAAGGCTTTGAAGTTTTTGATTTTGGGACTGTACCAGGCTAAAAGCAAAGACCGACATTCCCAAAGCTCCCAGAGATAGCACCTTCCAAATCAGCCCACTTGTGAGGATATTTCCTCCTGGAGCTTTTTGAGTTTTTGGTTCTTTTGGTGCAACTGCTTGTTTTGGTTTTGAAACCTTTTGAGCCTTCTTTTCTTTTTTAGGTTTTTCAGTGGGCTTAACCAGGTCTTTTTTAGGAGCAGGTGCTTCTTCCTTCTCAATCTGAGGTGCTGAGATTGGCTCTACAAGCTCATCTTCAGTTTTTTGTGTGACCTCTTCTGCGGAAACGCTCGCCTGTGGCTTACGCTGAAGCAAGGAGAAGCCTTTTTTCTCACGCTTCAATCCGAAGTTGGAAAGGGCTTCTTCTACAATCTCCTGAAGGGGAAGGGTAAGAGTCATATTGTCCAAGAGTGAGCCATCTTCAGCAACTTGTTCAAGCTGAAGAGTGAAAGACTCATGCCTATCTTCAGCCCAAACGGATTTTTCGTTGATAATTGATAACAGTTCATCTCGGTTAGGACAAGTTTCTTGTTGACGGGTTTGAAGATTAGTAATTCGGAACATGACCGTCACCGCCATTCTCAGTAGCATCTTCAGCCTTATCCTTTGCGAAGCGTTCCAGCTCCTCAATAGATTTACCTGATTCACTCATCAAAGCGACAATATACTCAGCTTTGGTGGCTTTCAGTTGCTTAGTCAGCTCTTTTTCCTTGGTGACCAATTGAGCTTTTTGAGATTGTACTTTATCAAGCTCTTTTTCCAATTTTTCTGTTTTTGCTTTCAGCCCTTGGCTTTGTGATTTTTTAACCATTCTTTCTCTCCTTTTCGGTTATTTACTTGGAAGCATTTGTTTTCGTATTGCTTTCTTCTGTTTTTTTACTGCTATCTAAAATGCCATAGTCTCCAGTCTGATCAGTTAAAATGATAGACTCTATCTTATTGACTTTCAGTTTGCCGTCCTGTTGAACATAGGTCAAACGCAACGTTGCTTTATTTAAGACATCTTTTTGAGCTGTCTCATAGTTTTTCTTCTCATCTAGCTGTGTATTTACATAGTTGACTTGTGCAATCACTTGAAGACTCTCTTGGTTAATATAGATTTCTGCTGTCTTAAACTTAAAATCAACCACAAAGCCTTTATAGGTTTGATTTTGCGGTTCATCTTCTGTTGAGACGGTTTGTTGGTAAAGAGCATCTGTCATATACTCTTTATACCGTTTGCGATTTTCTCCCAAGTCTTTCTTTGTGTAATAATTGAGTAAAAACTGTTTCACTTGATCTGGACTAATCGCTTGCTTGGTAGTCTGGACTGTTTTTCTCGTTTCCCCTTTAGAGGAAGAATGATTGTTCAAACTTTGGCCAATTCCAAATCCAACAACTGCCGCAACAACAATGGCTAAAATATAGCCTACAATTTTTAAATATTTTAGTTTGGTTAGATCTAACATAATTCTCCTATCTTTTCTTTATTTTGGCGGAATCGCAAATGTATAGTAGGTTGCATTTGTTTTAACCGACCAATGAATTTGATTTTGAACACCGCTCACATTACATTCTGATACTAGAAACGTTCCATCCTCGTTAACATGCTCAACATAAGATACATGACCATATAAAGGATAGGTATAATCAAATCCTCCAGCAGTTGAGCAGACCGCACCAGCTACTGGTTTATCGCTAAACGTCCAACCTCTCGCTACTAGATTTCTGACCCAATCTTGACCATTTCCTAACCAATTGTAATGTGGCGCTCCAGCTTCTACTAGGCGATTATACACGTACCACGTGCACTGACCGACTGGATAAGTATTGCCATCTAAAGAAGCCGATACCGTCGCTGAAGAAGGAAAGCTCTTTAATTTCGAGCGATACTCTTCTGGAAATCCCCAGGAACTTTGAAGAGTTGAACTGCCTCCCTTGGTTGTTCCCGAAGGATTCTTCAGGAAAGAAAGCACTTGTTGAGCGTTATTTTGACGTTCTTTGAGCTTATCGCCTGCATTTCCTTCCCAACGTACCAGAAAGCGCTGCGTTAGAGTTGCAACATCTTCATTTGAATGCAAAATTTGCTTAAGGGTCGTGATATAGTAAGGACTATCTCCGTTTAACATAAAGTCTAACTGAAGTTCTAAGTCATACCACTTCTTCCCTTTACTTTTGGCAAAGTTTAAAAGAGCTGTATGGCGAGTAGAACCGTCAGCCGTATCCGTCCACTGTCCAAGCCCTAAACCTCGATGAAGAATATTAGGGTATCGGCTATTATAGATAGACGAGCCACCCATAGAAAGCCAAGCCTCATCATCCCATGAAGAAGCAGAGGCCCCGACAGGAGGACTTAGATAGTCTCCTTCTGCTCTCTTAGAAGTAATAGAGCTTTCCGTCCAGAAATTCCCCAAAACAGCTGCAGTACCCTTTAAAGTAACATCTGGATCTTGCTTCTTCAGATACTGATAAATAGAGTTGATTTTCTTAGCAAGATTCCCTTCAATATTCATATCACTCAGAACAGATGTTGTCTGTGTGTACTCTACTTTAGGAAGATAGAAGCCGACATTGACCCAAGCCCACTCTTTTTTCTTCTTATTTTTGAGCTTATAGTAATAGACTTCTTGACCTTCTTCAGAGTCTACAGCTCCAATCTCATCTCCAGCCTTGACCCGGTCGCCATTCACAATGCGGAGTCTTGCCACCTTCTTATAAGTGAACTCCGCATCCTTGGTCTTGATGGTGACATCAGTCCCTTTAACCGTGACTTTGCCATCCATAACAGCGTACAAGGTAGCTCCTTTGTTAGCCTGTAAGATGGAGCCATTGTACATCTTATTTTTTGAGACATAGCCAAAGCGCTTCGTTACCTTGATAGGATCTAATTTTTCCTCGTTCACCTGATTAGAAAAAGGATTATCCAAATCATTATAAGTGACATAATAGCCAACATTTCGGGCTTGTTCTAAAATCTCTTCATAATCTTTTATCTCAGATTGATTGAGTTTGATGTAAGGATTCTTGCTGTTTTTGTAGAGATCTGCCATACTCTTTAAGTCGTCTTTATCCTTATTCAGACCATCCCAAATAGTCGATAAGAGTTCCCTATAAGTGTGTATTGGCTCATAAGGATTTTTATTTTTCAAGTTGTAATGTTCATCTAGCTTATAAGCCTCATGCTTATATCCCATAAACATCATGATAGAATCAATATCCGTCCAATAATCCACCTTGTCCGTTGATTTCTCACGGTCAATCTTAGATAAATACGTCCAACTATCCGTCAAGTCAAATTCATTTTGGGAAACGGTAGAACTTCCGCCACCTGTAATAGCCCCAAGAAGGGCGATGAGGAAGAACCCAAGAAACATGATGAGATAGGCTTTGGCTGATAAGGGATTTTTCAGCACTGTCAGGACTGGTTTAGCCACTTTTGCCCCAACTTTTTTAGTGACGCTTGCAGTTTTACCCGCTTTTGAGGTACGCCAGCGCATCCGTAAGCGGTCATACTTGGTTTTGACTTTGGTTTCCCATCGATTGGCGACTGGGGTTCTTGTAAATCCTCGACCACGGGAAAGGTTATAGGTGCGGTTTCCTGCCCCGTATATGCCCCGTGTTGCACCCTTTCCAATCTTGACGGTATAATTGCCCAACTTCTTAGCTTGTCTCACTTCAGCGTGTGTTCTGCGAATATTCTGACGGGCTGAAGCAATATCTTCTAAAACGTCATTATCCTGAAAAGCAGAATCCACGGCTTGAGAAGCCTGATGATGCGCAACTCGTCCGACTTTTTGGAGGTTTGTCCCTCCGTTTCGTTGAATCGCTTGGCGCTTTTTGGATTTAGCGCTCTTCTTATTCTCTTTTAGAGTTTCAAGTTCTTTACTAGCGACCGTCCGTCTTGCCTTTGTTTTCTGTCCCAAATAACGCTTTTCAGCATCCGTTTTGGGGTTCAGAAGCCGTGCTTCCCTCTTTTCAACCTGCTTATAGCTGTTTTTCGTTGTCTTGAGTTCAGACTTGGCTTCCTTGTATTCACGTTTGGCTTCTCGGAGGTCTCGTCTGGTTTGTTTCGACAACGCAGTCACCTCCTAAGCATCCGTTGCCACAAGCTCAAACAGTCTTGTATGCTTTGGAATCGGATTTTCAAATGGCACAACAACTTGACCGGCTACAATCAGCCCTGTTCCTTTCGATTTTGGCTTTTCAATATACCGAGTTAAGGTTGGTGTTAACGTGATTGCTTTTGAGAGAGCCACAAGGTCTGATTTCTTATGCTTCAGAAGAATCATAAATTCACTATTTGAGACCAACTTTCGCCCTTCTTCTTTATTCATCAGGGTTTCAATATTTTGAGTGATGGCTGTTGCAATCGCTCCATATTTACGAACCCGAGAATAAAGTTCTGTAAAGAAGATTGCCTGTGCTTCTTCCTTGAAGAACAGTTGAACCTCGTCAAAGTAGATACGAGTGGTCAACTTCCCTTGTGAAGCGACAACCTGATTCCAAATATAGTCTTGAATAACCATCATGGCAAAGGGTTTGAGTTTTCCTGATAAGCGCTTCAGATTGAAGACCACAAAGCGGTCAGTAATATCTACGTTTGTTTCGTGCGCAAAAATATTCTGTGACCCTTTGGCATAGATTTCTGACTTCAGGGCTAGCTCATGTGCTTCAGGTTCTTCTTGCTCCTGAAGAATATCATGCCAATCCTTGAGGGTTGGGGTTCTATCAACTCCTTCAAAGCGTTTGTAAGTTTCACGAGTCACACGGTCAATAATCGTGTATTGAATATCTCCCACTTCGTCAAGAATTGACTCAAACAACCCCATCAGCAAGTTCGACTTATCCCCAATAGGGTCATCATCTTCATCTTTCAGCTGACTCATATCAGGCAAGTCCATCAGATTCAAATGAGACTTAGACCCGATGAAAATATCCACCAACTGCGCCCCAAATTCTCGCCCAATATCAGAGTATTCATCTTCAGGGTCAACAATGATGATACGGTCTTCAGGGTTCTTCAGGAAGGTTGGTATAATTTCCATAGTCTTCACGGTAACAGATTTCCCTGACCCTGAAGACCCAAGTACCACGCCTGACCCTGTGTTCAGGTCAGCCTTACGATCAACGGTAATAACGTTGTTAGACAGTTGATTTTGTCCGTAGTATAGCGCCCGTTCACTTTCTGATTTGAGGTCAACGTTAGTAAAGGGAACTTGAGTTGCAAGGTTGGCTGTGGTCATATCACGGACAAAACGACGTTTGACATTTAAGAAGGTATGACCGATAGGAAGGATGGTGTTTAGTCCCTCCTCCTGATAGTAATAACATTCTTGAAAATCTACGCCCACCTTACGGGAAGCGATCTGAATTTTATCCGTGATACTTTTCAGCTCCTCTTCATCTTCAGCCTTAAAATAAATGGCAATCAGCCCTGAAAAGGCTTTTTGGTCATTGTCGTCAATCTCTTCCTTCCACCGTCTCGTAGATTCAGAGACCTCACGTGCTCGACCACTAACCGCCAATTCTTGGTCAATCCCTTCCTGTGCCCCTGAACGTTGTGCCTTAACCATCTCAGCCTTGATGGTGGTGTCAGCGTTGTTAATCTTCTTCATGAAGCCTGAAGGTTCATAAGGTTCAGCTTGAACCGTGATAGCCAATTCAACGCCAATATCCGTTAAGTTCTTAATCATGCGGTCAGTCAGGAAGGTTGGGAAGTTTCGGGCATACATGACCTTAGCGACCCCTTCATTGATACGGAAACGATTTTCCAAAAAATGAAGCCTGTTAGGGGCGATAAAATCTTTGGTATGCAATTCAGACAAGGCTATATCTCGGAAAGTGTACGGGAGTTTGTGCTTCCCTAGAAGTAGCTCCGCAAACACATCTAGCCGTGCCTTCCCATCCATTTCCTCAAAAGCAATATCCATCTGAGAGTATTGATTTTCAAGGGAGTTGCCTAATTCACTCAGGTTAGCATCTGCCTGCCCTCGATTGTAGGCTTCTGTCTTTAAGGTGACATATTTTTCAACTTGAAAATTCTTTGAATCACTTGAAAAACGGCTTTCAATCATCTCATTGTATTCCTTACGAAAATTATCAAAGCCGTCACCCACTTCATCATATTTGATTTGGTCAACGGCATTGTCTTCAATCCTGCGATTGATAACTAAGAGCTGAAAAGTCGTCCCTGCATCTAGTGAGTTGAGCGCTTCGGCGTGTGTGTCAATCACGTCAATCTTTTCATCCTGATTGGCTGAAAGATAAGCCACGTCTCCCAAGCGGTAGGTTCGTGACCATTCATTTTTTGCAATATGCATCAGCCCATTTTCAAATAGGCTATTGTATTTAATTGTATTCTGAGTTGAAGCTTTCAAGGAGCGTTTCAGCCGTGCTTTACGTTCCTTTTCAGCTTTCGTCAGTTTCTTTGATTTTCTTCCAAGATTTAAAATCATCAGTCGTGAACTCCTCTCCTTCCTCAAATTCAGTAATATAAGCCCGTTTTTGGACTTTGAGATTAAACAGTACCTTATCTTTGAACGATTCATCAAAACCTAGCCCATAAATAACAAAGGGCGGGGCAATGAGAAGCGCCACAAGGTACATGAAAATTTCCGAGAGTCCCATTAAGGAAATGGTGATAGTGATGCTGACCACTATCCCGATGCCAACCATCATCACTAATAGCCGTTTGGTCATCCCAAAAGCTATCGGTCTTTCATAGTTGTCAAACTCCTTTAGGAACTCGCTTCCTAGTTTGTTCATACAACCTCTTCCTAGCTACAATAAAAACACCTTGCAAGGCAAAGTGTCTGTTCAACATATTCAGTTTTGGTTATTCTCTTATTTGAGCTATCGTAGATAAAATAGCACCTAGCAAGGCAATCATAAGGATAATAAATACTGTCCAACCTGATTCAAATGGATTCCCTGCTTCTACACTATCTAAAACAAACGCATGAAACGCAAAGAAAGATAAAACCCAAAATATAGACAGACCAATAAACATAATTACCCAGTTCCAAAGAACGCTTAAGAGGAAAAAGGGAGTCGCTATCAAGAAACCTAAAATCATCACAAATCCTGAAAAAAGAATCCCAAAGAACGAACCAATTCTAGACCAAATTGAGCGTTTTACTCGCTTAGGAGCTATTGGCTGAACAGGCGTAGGTCTTTCAGCTTGTTCTGAACGATTTTGAGACGATGACAGCTTAAAGTGATTCCCTTCTCGTCTAAAATGATACTTGGTTTCTGACATAATCTCACCTCCCAATATATCTATTTTACCAAATTTTACGTGCTTTTACATGGCATTTAAGAGAGTTTTTGCCAATCGTTGGCTACCAAAGAGCGCAATGATATAAACAATACTTTTCGCAATTGATGCAAAAGCTGTCACCCAATCTCCCTCACCAGCCTTAAGCATATCATCCGTAACCAGAGCAGGATAGAGCTTGACAATAATGACTAGAAGCAAGCCTTGTAAAGCGTAAGATGCAAAGAGCTTGAAAAAGTTAATTGCAATTTGCCTTGTTTGTTCTGACATGAAGAAAGCTATAATGAGTGGACCAACTGCTTTCAAAATATACATTTGAAAGAATCTCATAAAGACTAAAATCTTTGTACTTACATTAGCAACAAATTCAGTTGCCCAACCAACCAATTTTACTATCTGCTTCATTATCCAACCGCTGATTCCTGAAGTATCTACATCTGATTTGAATGTGTTCTTTGGCAGAACACCATTGACAAGAGCTATTCCCTTGTTAAATACCAAGACGATAAAATCGAAAATTTCTGAAAAGTTGTAAACCAAGATAAAAGCTATCACATAGCCTAGCGCTACTTCCATCCAAAGCTGAATGGTCAAGCTACCACCTTCTTGTCCTAACCTGCGATTCCATGACAAAATATCAAAGAGAAAGAAGGTTAGAATCAAGATAGATGCTACTGGTAACAACGCATTTCCAATTTTATCCGCATACTGATTGACTGTTGAACTATATTCAGCTAGAGAATTTGTGATATTATCCATTCACTCTAGCTCCTTTCGACTTATACAGAAATACTTTGAAGCATTGTAATGATAGCTTGGCAGACAGCAGCGCCAATCACGCCTACTGCTCCACCGTTGACCATTGAGTTGCCACCTTTTTCTTGGCGCATAGAGTCGTTATTGTTACGACCACCAAAAAAGTCAATAGCTCCTGTAAGAACCCATACAAGACCTGTAATCCCAACTATTACTTGAACAATTCTAAAAACACTAACTGCTGTATCCATAATTTTAATCCTCTTTCTGATTTTTGTTTAGATTGATTTGTTTAATTGCATCTGCAAGGACTTTCATCTCGTCCTTGAAAAGTGTGACACCTTTGCCAACTCGTGAATGGTCATTTTTCCATGACCGAATATCATATTTTGGCTCAGCATCATTCCAAGAAACTCTATTGAGTTCCTTTCGCCATCCTGCTTCATTGCTTGATAGTGTGGCAATATGTTCAACTACCTTGAAACGAACAGGTTCATTATTGTCTTTTGTCGGGTGACGGTTGGTGTGGTTTCGTTCTTGTTGGTCTTCAAAGCTCCAACCATTCCCATTTTTCCAATCCGTCATGTATTACCTCCTAACTTTCTTTTCCATGTGCGGTGATAACCTGTTCCTGTTAGCTTAAGTCTGTTGAGCATTCCATAGCGACATCTTCTCGCAATTAAAATTCCATTTCTTTCAATTGTGCGAATTGCTGGATAAACGTCTTTGTATTCAATCTTCAGTTCTACAGTCATAGCTTTACCTGCAACATAAGCTCTTCTTGAAACAGTTCCATACTTTGGTTTTAGTTTCAGTATCTCACCTGTATCAAGATAGACTTGAGCACCACCTTCACGTCCTAACTGTTTTAAGTCTCTAATGCAAACATCATTGTTTGCTTGGTTTTCAAATTTATTCATTCTTTTCTCCTTCTCGAATAAATTTAGGTTGATTTACACCCATGCTGTATAACCTCCTTTTGGTTATATCCGTGTTTCATACGCACCGTTTATGGTCATAACGGCAAACCTGCGAACAATGCAACTTGTGACTGAGACTAGATAACTAGTTTTACACTCCGCCCCCAATTTTGTATCTCATAGTCACGCTGTATCAGGGCAGAGGGGGTATTCAATTGTCAATGGTCAGCAAGTAGTTTTACGACTTGCTCGGGTCAAATAATGTTATACCTAAAAAGAATAATTAGACTATGTCTTTATTCTGTTCCTTACGCATCGACTGATTTACTTCAGCTAATATGCCATTAAAAACATATTCAGCAATTACCTCAGAAGAATGAGCAAACCTCATATTTTCTAAAGCGTACTTGTAGCGGTCATCAAAATGAATCATCGCATAGTCAGCAGACGTTTGAGAGAAATTCTCTTTTAGCAACTGGTCATGTACCAAGCTATAGATATACTCACGGTCATACTTGGTAGCTTTATCAACTTTTCTTGAAATAACAGAAGGTATTTTTTCTTCTTCAAAAATTTGAGAATCTATCTCCTCATCGTCATCAAAATGACTGACTTTATTATTACTCTCTTTAATCTCACTCTCTTTAATATAAGTTGAGTGCGATTTTGGTACTTCTTGAAGTGTTTCTTTGGAACTTCTTGAAGTTCGATTTTGAGATTTCTTGAAGTTCGATTTTGGAACTTCAGTTGATTTTACTGGGTTTAAGAGGGTTTGAGCTTCTTCAAAATCCATATTAAGCATTTCTATGTCAGTAACAACGTTCTTAACATAAATACGATTAGCTTTACTTAGACCTTGTCTAACTTCATCAATCAGACCAAATTTTATAAGCTCTTTTTTTAATCTAATAACTTTTGCTCTACCGCAACCAAGGTCTTCAGCCAGTTCATCTATGGCGTAGTAAATAAAAACATCTCCTACATCATCTACAAACCGATAATCACCTTTTCTAGTGCTATCTAGCGAAGCACTTAGACGGTCTCTACAAAGCATAAACAATAATTTTGCTTCTGCTTTTAATTTGCGATAATATTTGCTCTTAATAACGACTTTAGGGAGTCTGTAAAAGTTTTCACTATTCAAAGCCTGCTCTAAAGAAATTCTACCGTAAGCCATTACCTTACCTCCCCAACTTTCAGCATCATACCACCTTGTTCAGGAAACTTAATCAAGTTATACTCTTCAAGTTCCTTCAAAGATTCAACTACTTTTTCACGTGACCATCCTGTATCATTCATCAATGACACAATAACCATATTTCTTGATTGTCTTTGTTTAGCACATAATTTTTTCTGATTTGATTTCATAATTGAACCTCCGAGAGTTAGTATGAGAAAAAACAAAGAGAACGCTTTTCACGTTCTCTTAATGTTATTTATCAAATTCTCCCAATTCAGGACACATACACAACATTATCAACTTTATCTTATGATTTATTTGCTAGAGCTTGATGTTGAACTTGATGAAGCTCCAGAACCAGTCACATACTGGTCAAGAATTGCACTAAAGGATTTATCTACAACCTTAACATTGTATTTTTTAAGAACCTTGGCAATTACTGAGTTAGTGAAATTAGTATCAGCTTTCTTACCATTGATGATAACCTTAGTCAAATCATCTTTATAGTTTTTCCAATCTGCATTTTTCTCAGATTTTGAAACAGTTTTGACGACGTAGTAAGTTGCAGCACCAGTTGAGCTATTTGAAACAGTCACTACATCAGAAACGGCATTAGCATCTTGCTTGAAAGCCGCTGTCAAAACATCTGTTGGGAAGTCTTGAGAAGCCGAGTTAACTGTCTTAGAAGTTACTTTCAAGCTGTTATCCTTAGCAACTTTCGAGAAGTCTGCTCCTTCTGCTTTAGCTTCAGAGGCTACTTTATCTGCCACAGCTTTATCAGTAGTTGAAACTACTTGCACCTCTGTATTTGGTGTGTAATTATCATAAGCAGCCTTGTAATTTGCTTCCGTCAAATCTTTTTGTGCAGCTTGGTTAACAGCGTACTCAACCAATTTCTGTGTACGGATTTGAGTACGGTATGACTCTTCTGTCTGACCATAGGCTGCAAGCACTTGTGAAAATTGGTCTCCGTATTGTTCTGAAGCTTGTTTATAGGCTTTATCAACATCTTCTTTGCTGACCTTGCTACCGTATTCTTTTTCAAGGACCTTTTGCAACGTTGCACTCAAAACACTTTGTTGTGTTTGGTTACTACCTTTAAGTGAATTAAAGACATCCCCAACAGTAACAGTATCACCTTTCATAGATACTAAGATTGTTTCTTCAGTCGTTTTGTTTCCCAGAGAAATATACATAGCACCAGCACCAACAAGGGCTGAAACAGCTACAAGGGCAAGACCTCGGAGGAAGGGAGCACCTGAACTTGTTTTAACAGCATCACGAGTTTTCTTAGTTTTAGCACGTTTAGCTTTTTCTTTCGCTTTTTCACTGGCGAGGGCAATGCTTTCCTCTTCTTCTTTTTGACGATCAAGTTGCTCTTGTTCTGTATCTTCATCTGCTACAACCTCTTCAACAGTTTCTTCTGTTGACTCAAGGTTTTCATTTTCTTTAGCCATTTTATCTACTCCTTAAATTGTCAAAATCTCCATTATTATACCACACTTACTTAAATAATGCTTAATCTGGCAAAATAACATTTTCAGAGTTTTTCCGAATCATAAGAAGTCCATCACTCATAGGTATCAAACTAGCAGTCAAATCAGGGTTATCTAAAGTCGCATCAAAAAGGCGATGCAAGCCACGATAGATAGTTCGCTGACCACGACGAACCTCCATGATGTCTTTGGCAATATCCCCACCTTGGAAAATATCATCAAAGACAATGACACCACCAACTGTAAGACGTTTTAAGATTTCAGGCAGAAAGACGATATATTTAGACTTGGCTGAGTCCATAAAGACAAAATCATAATCTATGTCTAAGTCTTGCAATACCTCGGCAGCATCTCCTTCGACCAAGGTAATTTGTTTGCGACTGTCATACTTAGCTAGATTTTCCTTGGCAAAGCCAATCATTTCTTCATTACGATCAACTGTCGTAATCTGAGCATCAGGTGCATATTCAGCCATAAGAAGGGCTGAAAAACCAATAGCTGTTCCTACCTCAAGAATTTTCTTAGGCTGTAAGGTCTGCAACAAAAATCGGAAATATGCAACAACCTCGTGTTGGATAATCGGAATATTCTCCTTACGAGCAAAGACCTCCAGTTCAGCCAAGTGCCCTGTACTCTCCTTAAGATGCGTTCGCATGTAGTCCACGATATCCTTGTTTACTATAGGACGACGCATGTTGTGATTTGCATTTTTACTATATGATTTAACCATGTGTTTTATTATATAAAAAATCCCTAGCGAGTGCTAGAGATTTAGATTAATAGAAACATCTTTTTTGACATTCCCAGTCAATAAATTGTAAAAACCTACATTTAAGACAGCCACTCTTAAACCTAAAAAAGAACCACTCTTTTCCAGAATGATTCTCTCAATATAGTATACTGACTTCTTTTTAAGAAAGATGAACACCTTTTTCAACCAAGGCTTCCAATTCAACTAAGCGGTCTTCGAAAACCTTGAAAGCTGCATCCAAGTAGTCAGTGTTGGTCATGTCAACACCAGCTTTCTTGATGACTTCCAAAGGATAGTCTGAGCTACCTGCCTTAAGGTACGTAAGGTAAGCTTCTTTATCTTCTTCATTACCGTGAACAATCTTTTCTGCCAAGTAGCTTGCTGCTGCAAATCCTGTAGCATATTGATAAACATAGTAATTCATGTAGAAATGCGGAATACGTTCCCACTCAAACTGAATTTCATAGTTATCTTCAGCTTTAAGGTTATAGTATTTCTCATTGAGGTCTGCATAAAGCTTATTCATGAAGTCTGCTGTCAAGATTTGACCCGATGCATCCGCTTCATGGATAGCATGCTCAAACTCGGCAAATTGCGTTTGACGGAAGACGGTTCCCTTAAATCCATCTAAATAGTGGTTAAGGATAGCAAAACGTGTCTTATCATCGTTAACTTCTTTAAGAAGTGTTTCTGTCAAGATATTTTCATTAGTTGTAGACGCAATTTCAGCCAAGAAGATTGGGTAATCTCCGTAAACATATGGTTGTGTCTGACGTGTGAAAGTTGAATGCAAACTGTGGCCAGTCTCGTGAACCAAGGTAAAGAGATTGTCCAAAGTGTCTTGCCAGTTCAAAAGCATGAAAGCATTGGTATCATAGGCACCACCTGAGTAGGCACCTGAACGTTTCCCTTTGTTAGGGTGGACATCAATCCAACGTTCCGTAAAGGCTGCATGAACCCCTTTACTATACTCCTCACCAAAGATAGCCAAGACTTCCTCTGCTTTCTTGAGGGCTTCTTCATAAGTAAGAGCAGTCTCTGTCTCAGAAAGTGGTGCATAAACATCATACATCTTAAGCTTATCAAGTTCCAACACCTTCTTACGCAAATCAAGGTAACGGTGCAAAAGTGGCAAATGCTTATTCACTGATTCTAAGAGTGAGTCGTAAACACTTTCTGGAATAAAGTTAGCTGCAAGTGCTGCATGACGTGCCGAATTATAGTGACGAACTTTAGCCATATAATTGTGAACCTTGACAACGCCTTGAAGTGTTTGTGCATAGGTATGTTGGAACTGCTCATAAGTTCTATACATAGCTTCATAGGCTCCCTTACGGACTTCACGATTCTTAGATTCCATGAGGGTGATAAAGTTACCATGTGTCAACTCAATCACATCCCCTTGACCATCCGATACCCATGGAAAGAGGATATCAGCATTATCCAAGACGTTGAAGGTATCCGTTGGACCGTTAAAAATATCACCAGCTGCTGCCAAGAGTTCTTCTGCTTCTTGAGAAAGAACGTGGTCTTTGTTTGCCAAAAGACGTTCGAAATAGTGGTCATAAAGTCCAAGACCTGGCTCTTGTTCTTTGAAGGATACTAATTTTTCAGATTCCAAAGCCATAAACTCAGGCTCAAAGTAGGCAAAGGCTTCACTCAACTGTGAGTATAGGTTTGAGGCTTTGGCATTGTACTCTTGGTAAAGACCTACCGTTGTATCTTGGTCATTTTTCATTGACGCATAAACGTAGATTTTTTCCAAACGACGCATCAAACTCATATAAAGTTCTGTTGCTTCAAGCAAATTCTTGGCTGAGTCCAAGAGGTGACCAGCAAAGGAACTAGCCTTCTTCAAATCCTGAACAATGCTTTCATATTCAGTCTCCCAATCAGCGTCTGTCGCAAAAATGGTGGTCAAATCCCATGTATATTTTTCTTCTAAATGACAACGATTGTCTGACATAATATTCTCCTTAATTGTGTCTATAATCTACTATTTTAGCATAAAAGTTGGGAGGGCACAGGGTTTGCTTGTAAGAAAAATCCCTTTTTCGATAATACTGCATGAAAAGCTTTTCAAAACCATCAATAGATAATCTAATTTGGACAAATCCATGCTTAGACTCAGGAAACCGCACTTGTGGAAAAAAATCCTGATCGGACAAACTTAACAAATTCATCCCCTTAAGATAAGCCTCCTCCTGCCTTCTCATCCATCTTGGATTTTTCCCCATTAATTCCCGTTGAATAACATGTGAGACTTTCTTTCGCTGAGTCACTTGATAAGTCTCCACCTTTCTGGCCTGATAAGGAAAACGTAATATGGTCATGAGATTTTCTATTAAAGACCAGGTCTTAGTTAAGTAATAAACTCTCCCAAAAATATCCTCATAGATGAGATACTTAAGTCTAATCTCTTCCCTCTCCCAATCAAGTTCCCAGAGGTGGAAACCTATCTTAGTTGTAAAATAAAGAAAATCACGCTGTAGATCTGTTAAACGCTGTCCCAACCACAGTTCTTGCCCCAAAAGCCATCGTACCTCGTAACCTATTTGATGGTAAGCTAAAGTCCGCTCTCTTAAACGTTTCTGTGATAAACGAGAACACTGGACTTCCAAGGCTAAGGAATCTCCAACGAATAAATCCGCAATCTGACCTAACTCAGGCAGAACCTTTTCAATACAAACTCTTTCACCATGATTGTCCAGGGATTGATACACAGTGGCTTTTAGGGATAAATGTTGGGCCGATTCATTTTCTGAGAAAAACTGACAATCCTGCAAAGATTTATGGGCAAAATGCGGGCATATCACCTTTCCCTGTCTCAACAATACAATTCCTTGACAGCCAGGGCACCTATAAGTTTCCTCACGATTCAACCCATTTTCAAGAGCCGAAACCAAGAGCCCTTTCTGATTTTTAGCGATTAACATGACTCCCTCCTTTATACACTCTATTACGTATTCGCAAAAAATGTCATAAAATGAAAAAAAGCATCTAGATTTCTCTAGATGCATCCCCTATTCAAATTAAAACTTGCTCCCTGCTGTATGGAAACATAGGTTCATAGGTGTATTACCTACTTTAAGATACAAGTGCCGATCAATCCATTTGAACTCTTTTCAATTTCTAGAGGTAAATCCCCAATCTACCCTGAAATTAAAACTCGAAAACAGTCTCTATCCCACACGACCATTGAAAATAGTCAATGTAGCATAGACAGATGCTCTCACAAACATCTAGTCAAATTCCATCTCTAAAACACCATTCCAATATGCTTCTTACCCTCTAGTTCCTAATTCTCATCAAGGACTTACTTCCTTTAGTCAATAACAAGATAAAACAATTTTTAGATTTGGATAATCACCATCCAAAATCCTTATTTACTAACATTGAACCACAATTTCCCTAGGTGCAGTTCAATACCAACAAACGCAAAACCGTGTTGGTACAAAATGGTTTCTATCAAAGAGTATCTTGTGATTGATAGTCAGTCAATCTAAAAAGCTTTCCCTCTAGCTTTTGTGCAAATCGTCACACTGCGTACAAAATACTATTTTCTAGAAGAGTATCAGCTAAAATAGCTACTCTCAAAACATACCACCTGTTAAGAAAAGATTTAGTCCGCCTTCTGATAGATCTATTTGCAGGTACTGCTTTATTTTCTTTCCCTCTCCCTTTAAAAAGTACTCTCCCCCTTAAACTCGCCTTCCAAAATGGGATTAGATCTCCAAAACATGTGTTAGAAGTCGTCTTCTTATCATCCTGATTTTTTGGATTGGCTCGTCTAGAAAATCTCACCCACCAACCTTTAGACCGCAACCCTTGTTCAAGTTTACTATGCCTCAGCTATCGGTATATTCTTTTCCGCTATTTATCTACGTACTGGCATCCTCTGATGGACTATTGTTCTGCACTTTTTGGTTATTTTTACTAGTTTCCTTCTGTCCCAAGCGACACAGGCTGCTCCAGCTACAAGTATCTGGTATTTCTGGTTACTATTGATTACCATAGTACTCTGCCTCATTCGTTCTAAAAAATTGGAAGCCATTAGACGTCTTAGCAACTGACACTTTATACAGCATTCCATCAGTACTCCTATAAGATCTGACTTTATAAAAATTTCATATCAGGTCTTCATCTATTCCTATCAGGATTTTACTGATATTAGACTTCTCATTTTGTTATAATATAGGTCACAATCATATTTTAAAAAGGGGTTTCTTATGAATTTTCAACAATGTCGCTATGTTCAGACTATCTCTGAAACAGAATCATTTAGTAAGGCTGCTAAGAAGCTCTTTTTGAGCCAACCTAATCTTTCAGCATCCATTCGTGATTTAGAGGAAGAACTGGGAGTTCTACTCTTTGAGCGCTCCAATACGGGAGCCAAACTGACTGATGATGGCCATGATTTTCTAAAATACGCCAAACGTATCCTTGGGGAGCTGGATCTACTAGAAGGACGCTATCACAAGTCCTTTAAGAAATCGTTCACCATTGCCAGTCACCACTATGATTTTTTGTCACTTCCCATGGCTCATATTGCCAAACGTTTCCGTAGTGATTATCAAGAATTTCAATTAATCGAAACAACAACTAGAAAGATTCTCAAGAGCGTAGAGAGTTTCGAAAGTGACTTGGGGATTATTTATCTCGATGAAGATAACGTCCACATCCTAGAGCGCAGTTTCAAACACATGGATTTGACTTTCACCCCACTTGGAGACTTTGAAACCAAGATTTTCTTGGGACGTCAACATCCCTTAGCCAAGAAAAAATCTCTAAATCTCAAGGATTTAGAGGGATATCCACAAGTCCGTTTTCGTCAGGAAAGCTCTGGAATTCATCTCACCGAGGATCCGCTAGAAGTCCTGCCTGACCAGCAAGTTATCTACAGTAATGACCGAGGCAGTGTCATGAATCTGCTATGTTCCTCTGATAGTTATGCTTCTGGCCTTGGTATTGTCAACAGTTTTATCAAGGACCAGATTGTCCTAATCCCACTTAAGGATAGTCCCAAGCACACTTTGGGTTTTGTAACCAACAATAAACAAAAACAATCTACAATTATTCAAGCATTTATCGAAGAAATTCGAGATAGCTTACTAACCCACCACTAAGGAGACCTTGATGCTATTAGTAAACTAAACAGATACCCTAATGCCTATGGACCTGATGGAAACGTAGAACAAATTAAACATTTATTGAAATATAGTGTATAAAAAAACGAGTTCGACTGAACTCGTTTTAATGTTAAAAATATCTCTTTTCATTACTCTTAGGTGAGTAGGGGTATACAACGAAATCAAAATAAGGAATGGAACGGAAGGCTTATCATTCAAAATCAATTCGTTTTCCCACTCCCACTTAAGGAAATACTATAAAACAGAATTACTGTTAGCCAATAACACTTCCATTTGGAACAGATGGATCTACTGTCAAGACAGTGAGTTTACCGTCATGTTCAGCAGAAAGAATCATACCTTGGCTGACATATTTCTTCATCATCTTACGTGGTTTAAGGTTCGCCACGACTTGAAGTTTCTTGCCGACCAATTCTTGTTCGTTTGGATAGAATTTAGCGATACCTGAGAGGATTTGACGGTCTTCACCGTCACCAGCATCAAGACGGAAACGGAGCAATTTGTCTGAACCTTCGACTTTTTCTACTTCTTTAACTTCAGCAACACGGATTTCAACCTTGTCAAAGTCTTCAAATTTGATTTGGTCTTTTTCAGATTTAAGTTCGACTTCTTCTGGGTTCCATTCTTTTTCTTGTGGTTTGCCTGCGTTCATTTGAGATTGGATGTAGGCAATTTCTTCGTCCATGTCAAGACGTGGGAAGATTGGAGTTCCTTTTGAAATAACTGTAACATTTTCTGGGAAACCTGAAAGTTCAAGATTTTCAAGGTCAAATACCACTGGCAATCCGAGCTGTTCCATGATGGCATTTGAAGTGCTCATCATGAACGGTTGGATCAGGTGGGCTACCACACGAAGGCTAGCTGCCAAGTGAGCCATCACTGCTCTCAATTGTTCCTCGTCACCATCTTCTTTCGCAAGTACCCAAGGGGCTGTTTCATCAATGTACTTATTGGTACGTGAGATGATATTCCACACAGCATCTAGGGCGCGTGGGAAGTCCACAGCATTCATTTGTTTGTGGAACTCTTCGATATTTTCAGCAACAACCTTAGCCAAATCAGCATCAAAGTCTGTAACATTCTCAATATAGGCAGGTACTTGACCATCGAAATACTTGTTAATCATGGCAACTGTACGGTTAAGAAGGTTTCCGAGGTCATTAGCCAACTCATAGTTGATACGGGCCAGATAGTCTTCTGGCGTGAAAGTGCCATCTGAACCGACCGGAAGACTACGCATGAGGTAGTAACGAAGGGGATCAAGACCGAATCGCTCTACCAACATTTCTGGATAGATGACATTACCCTTAGACTTAGACATCTTACCGTCTTTCATGACAAACCAACCATGAGCAACAAGACGTGTAGGCAATGGTAAATCAAGTGCCATCAAGATGATTGGCCAGTAGATTGAGTGGAAACGAAGGATGTCCTTACCAATCATGTGGATGATTTCGTGGTTTTTATCATTTTGCCAGAAAAGCTCAAAATTACCATGCTCATTCTGGCCATAACCGAGGGCAGTAATATAGTTGATAAGGGCATCAATCCACACATAAACCACATGTTTTGGATCTGATGGTACTTTAACTCCCCAAGTGAAGGTTGTACGTGATACCGCCAAATCTTCCAAGCCTGGCTCAATGAAGTTTTTAAGCATTTCATTCATACGACCATCAGGTTGGATAAATTCTGGGTGTTCTTTATAGAAGGCCGTCAAACGGTCTGCGTAGTTGCTGAGTTTAAAGAAATAGGATTCTTCAGACACTAGCTCCACTTCATGTCCTGATGGAGCCACACCACCAATGACATTGCCCTCTTCATCACGGTAAACTTCTGCCAACTGACTTTCAGTGAAGAATTCTTCGTCTGAAACTGAGTACCAACCAGAGTATTCACCAAGGTAGATATCACCTTTTTCCAAGAGACGCTCGAAAACTTGAGCAACAACTTTTTCATGGTAATCATCAGTCGTACGAATGAATTTATCGTATGAGATATCCAAAAGTTGCCAGAGATCCTTAACACCAACAGCCATACTATCCACATACTCTTGTGGTGTGATTCCTGCTTCTTCAGCCCTTTGTTGAATCTTTTGGCCGTGTTCATCAAGCCCAGTAAGGTAGAAGACATCATAGTTCATCATACGTTTGTAACGTGCCAAGACGTCACAAGCAATGGTTGTATAGGCAGAACCAATATGCAATTTACCAGATGGGTAGTAGATAGGTGTTGTGATGTAGAATGTTTTTGTCATTTTAATTTCCTTTCATGTGTTAACAAATGGGCTAACACTGATGATATAACATCTTATTATAGCACGTTTTGGACACTAAAAAAACCAGACTAGCTGATTTTTGCTCTTTTAATATTCACCTAGGAATGAAAGAATTTTTTATCGTCCCTAACATCACGCTCATAGTCGTAATCCAGTTTTTTCTCTTCTTTTGTTAGACGTTTAAAGATTTTTTCTTCTGAAAGTTTGCCTTTTTTATCATAGGTAAGGACATTGATTTTATCGCCATTAACCTTATAGTGAACTGTCTCTTTATGAAATTCCTTATAAGACTTAATATAAACTTTTTACTATCGTCGATATCAGATTTAGTGGTATGTTCGTCCACCTTATAATGATTATCTACAGCTTTCTCAACGACTTTTGTATAATCGACCAAAGATATTGTTAGTTCGAGCGTTATAGACCAGTTGTCAAAACGGAAAGCTTTTTCAGTATCACAATCCAAGTTAACCTCACCAGCCAAGGTATATTCATAAAATTTCAACTGATTGCCTTTAACTTTAACAAAATCACCGTCTTTTAACTTACTTTTCTCATAGAATTTCATACCATCAATCATCTTTTTTGTCCTTATCATAATATCGATAATTTTCTTCTAAGATTTCACCTCCCTCTAGGTAGGTATAAGCATAACCACCAAAAGAAAGTGAAATTATTACATCTGCTCCAATAACAGAAGCAATAACGATTGTAACTTTCTTAGATAAGCCTTTTTTAGATGCCACAACTGGTGTCACTTGTTCAGTTACTGGCTCACTCACATGAACTTGTGGCTGACTATTCTCTGACACAGGCTCTGAGGCTATAAATTCGCCGTTCGCTTTAGCTTGTTGAATTTCTTCTTCGGTTAGTTTGCGATTATTGATTGTTTTGAAATAATCTAACCACTCATTTTTTGTTCATAAAAGTCCCCTTTTTATTGATCTTTCCATTCTACAAGAAAAGAGACTTTTAAGCTATTTGACTATTTTCATACAAAGAAAAGCAATACCAGATTAGAAACTCAAGTCTCTTTCTAATACCACTTTACTTATTTATGAAATTAACTGATTAGATTTTATCAATTCCTTTTTTTGCTACTATCGCTATCGTTAGAGCCTGATTCAGAATCACTGCCATAACCATAATCAAAGTGATCCTTGTAGTTATCATATTGATCACTATATTTTTTCAAATCTTTCTTATAATCTTTGATGGCATCCTTATAGTCATCCCAGCGCTCCTCAGCGTCTCACTTACTCATACGTTTATAAATAACACGTGATTGAAGTTCTCCATCCTTGTCATAAATAGACAGAGTATACTCGTTTCCTGTTTTGACGTAAGTACGTTTTTCTTTTAGAGATTTCTTATATGATTTTACAGATTCTTCAACAGCTTCTTTAGCAGCATCTTTAGTGTAGAATGAATAATCCTTAGACAGTTTCTTCACGAAATCTTTGGTAGTAGATTCAAACTCTTCAACCGTTAAAACCTCTGTCTGAGTCTTGTTCCATGGATCAAACTTCTGAGGGATATCACTTTCATACTCTAACAAGCTAACGTAAGATGATTTATTGTCTTCAAGATAAGTATAGTATCTAGAATTATTATTTTTAACTTCTACAAAAGAGTAAAAGTAAACATCATCAAAAGCGTCTACCATCTTATCTTTATCATCATTACGTTAAGAATAGGCTACTACCTCGTATGTTCCATCCGCAATCTTACCTGATTAGTAACGCCATATTGAGTAACCATCAACGATAAGTAAAATCGCTGTCAAGGATCCTAAGACTGATACCAAAATAATCTTAGTTTTCTTAAACATAGCTCTTTTAGGGGACACTACTTGTTGGAAAGTTGCTGCTGTTTGGGCAAACTGAGGCTATTGTGTCATAGCAATCACAAGTTAAGCTGGCTTAGTCGGCCTTTGTTCCCTCACTTGTCCATTTGAGCTTAAAATGTTAGGTCGCTCAAGTATAAACTCGCCAGTTGCTTGAGCTTGATATAACTCTGCCGGAGTTGGTTTACGACCGTTGACTAATTCAAAGTACTCAATCCACTCTTGCTGGTTTATAATAATCTCCTTTTTTATTGGTCTACTGTTTTATTGTACTAAAATAAATGACCAAATAGTATTTGACAATTATCATAAAGACTGTAAGTCTTTTTATAATTTTTTAGACAATGATTCTACACAGTAAAGAACTACTAGGTCAGTTTACTTATCAACGCCAGCTGAGATAATCATTTTCAGTTCGCCAATCAAATCTATACTCTAGTACAAATTTATATGCATTTTCATAACCCAAATGAAGGTCATCAGCTTCACTCGAATCCAAACGCTCAAAAACTCTTCAAGAAGAAATATTGACATCCATATCATAAACATTTATTACGAAGCCGTTAGGTCTTTTCTCATAAGTCTTTTTTCAAGATTCTTTTAGTGAAACAAAAGGTTCCCCATCCCCATAAGAAAGAGAATAAAATTGAGATTTCATATTCTCAACAACTATAAACTCTTTATGTAAGGTATCATTATCTCTTCTCCCCCGCTTAGTCCAATTTACCAACTCATCTGAATATGCCAAAGTAGCTTCCTATTTTATCATCTGATAGGTGCCGTCTATAATATGGTTCTCTTGATACTTCCAAAACCTTCCACCTCTAATAGCTATTAAGACTATCACCATAAGACCAAGAACCAAAATAATAGCAACCTTTCATTTTGGGCTTTAATCATACTTCTTTCCTCTAAATTAGCCTATTCTTTAGTATTATTTTAGAAAAATAGAGAGAAAATCTGTTACTTGACTAGAAAAGCAAAAGAGGTAGAGAACACTTACTCTCAAACCTCTTTTCATCTATTTACTTTTTAACATCCTCAGCACCAATGACTGGGTATTCGGTCAATCCTGATGCTACTTCTTCAGCCTGGTCTGATCCCTCTGATTTTTCCTCAAGATTAAACTTAGGTGCATCTTTTTCATAAGCATTAATGATATCGGCAACAACTGGGTGACGTACGACATCACTAGCAGAGAAATGGACAAAATCAATAGCCTTGATTCCCTTCAATTTCTCCATGGCATCGACAAGACCAGACTTAACACGACGTGGAAGGTCAATCTGACTCATATCTCCATTGATAATCATCTTAGAATTAAAACCAAGACGGGTCAAGAACATCTTCATCTGCATGATGGTTGTATTTTGCGCTTCATCAAGGATTACAAAGGCATCTTCGAGGGTACGACCACGCATATAAGCAAGAGGGGCAATCTCAATAATTTCACGTTCCATGAGGCGAGTCGTCTGCTCTTTGCCAAGAATTTGATAAAGGGCATCATAGACGGGACGAAGGTAAGGATCTACCTTTTCCTTGAGATCGCCAGGCAAAAAGCCAAGACTTTCACCTGCCTCAACCGCCGGACGTGTTAAAACAATACGTTTAACCTGACCACGTTTAAGAGCTGTGACTGCAAGAGTGACCGCTAAAAAGGTTTTACCTGTACCAGCTGGACCAATTCCAAAGACCACATCATGGCTTTTAATGCTATCAACATAAACCTTTTGCCCCAAGGTCTTCACTCGAATAGGCTTACCACTGTTGTCCTTGATAATCTCTTCTTCATATAAAGCGACAAACTTGTCAATCGAACCATCTTGAGCCATGGTTAAGGCCGCGACAACATCTGAAGTGTTAACTAGCATTCCTCGTTCCACTAAAACAAGGAGAGCTTGAATGGTCAAGCGGGCCAATTCGACACTTTCTTCGTCATCCCCAAGGATTTGCACACGCTCTGTTCGAGCATGTATAATAACATTTAGGTTTTCTTCAATGAGTTTTAAATGACGCTCATTGGTTCCAAAAAGCGACAAGACATCATCTGGGTGATTTAGGGTAATTTCAACAGAATACTCTTGCAAATAGAGTTCCTCTTTCTTAAGTATTTTTATCCATTATATCAAAAAAATCACGCCAGGCGTGACTTTTTGTAATTCTTAATTATGCATTGAATGATACGTGAACGTGGTCATAGTGGTTTTCAGTAATGCTACCACGATCAAGCATTTGGTTCCAAGTATTGGCTGGTCCATAGATATTATCTACTGGTGCGTAGAAATGTTGTCTGTAGATGACATATGAGATACCTGCATTTGCGATATTGTCTACAGCATATTGAGCGACTTGATTACCAACTTCTGAACCAACTGGTACCATAACGTCAACGGCACGTCCTTTACCATGGTCTTGTGGGTCACCTTCACGGTAACCACCGATATTAGTAAGACCAAATTTTGCTGCTACATCTTGACGGAAAGCTTCAGCTTGTGGTTGAAGATTTGGATCCATTGGAAGTGTATTTGTTGCTGCTGGTTGTTTTGCTGGCGCTTCTGAAGTTGCTGGTGCTTCTGATGTCACTGCTAATTCTTGGTTAGACGACAAAGCAAATAACTTTAAATTCGTATAAGACATGATTTCCTCCAAAATATCTACTAGACCATTCTACCTTTTTTAAGTTGATTTTCAACGCCAAATAAATGGTGTCACATGAACTTAACAAGGATAAAAATACTTCCCCTTAGTCTAGAATTTTTTTCAAACACCATTATTTTCTCAGGCTGAATATATTATTTATATAAAATAAAAGCGATTCGAGAATATCCGAATCGCTTTTGTTGTACTCATAATGGGTAAATATAAGATACAGAACCACCATGCGCTGATGAAGTTGGATCAAATGTACCACGGTAGTTACTGATTGACATGTTACCAGCGTAGTTCGATTCCATAACTTGAATTGAATTTGCACCTGATGCTGATGTAACATAAGCTACGTGACCATAACCACCACCATCTTTTGGCCATACCGCAATCGCACCGGCTACTGGAGTTGTACCTACTGAATGACCAGCTGCTCGCGCACTAGTAATCCAGTCTTTAGCATTACCCCAATTATTACCAGCCCATGGAGCCAATGATTTCACACCCCAAGTACATTGTCCAACTGGATATGTATTAGGAGTTGATGCTGCTGACACTTTATGTGTTTCAGCAGCTGGTGCAGGAGCTTCTGAAGCAGCTGGTGCAGCTTCTGATGTTACGACAGGTGCTACGCTAACAGGAGCTTCTGAAGCAGCTGGTGCAGCTTCTGATGTTGCGACAGGTGCTACGCTAGCAGGAGCTTCTGAAGCAGCTTCTGATGTTGCGACAGGTGCTACGCTAGCAGGAGCTTCTGAACTCTCTGGTGCATCTGATGCAGCTTCTGATGTTACTGCTGGTTGTTCTGCTGGCGCTTCTGAACTCTCTGGTGCATCTGATGCAGCTGCTAGTTGTTCTGCTGGCGCTTCTGAACTCTCTGGTGCATCTGATGCAGCTTTTGATGTTGCTGCTTCTTGGTGTGCTGCTACTTCAGTTGTTTCAGCTTGTGCAGATGTTTCAGTTGCTGGAGCTTCCTCTTCTGCAAGTGTTTCTTCAGCTGATGAAGTAACATGATCAATAGCGTCTGCAACTGGTTGTTCAGTATCTGCGTAAGCTGGAGCATCTGATGCTGATGCGATAGCCTCTGTTACTTCTGAAACAACTTGTGTTGATTCTTCTTTAGCAGGTGCTTGAGTAGCTGTCAAGCTAACAGTTTCAACTGGAGCTGACAAATCAGCTGCTACTACAGATTGACCATTTACAGTCACTTCGTTAGTTGTCAAGTTAGATTCTGCTACTACAGGTGTGTCAGAAGTTTCTGAAGATGGTGTTTCAACTTTAACTGATACTGCTTGATTATCGGCGTTGTATGTTGTTGTCAAAACTGTTCCAGGGAAAATCAAGTCAATGTTTGTAATTTCGTTGATATTAGCCAAAACATTCACATCGATTCCCATCGCTTCAACAATACTACCTAAAGTATCACCATATTGAACAGTGTAAGTTTGTTGATTATCATTTACAGAGATATCTGCCTTGATTTGATCTACTGAACGTGCTGTCCAGTGAGAAGTTTCATCGGCATGTACGTGGCTAGCAGCAAAAAGCGAAAGTGCTGCAGTCGAGTAAAGAAGTGCCTTTGTAGTTTTAGATTTTGATAACATGTATAATTCATTCCTTTTTTAATGATTTTAATATCTACAATAATACCACACTTTCCATCAAAAAAATTGTGACTTACTGCTCTTTAATGCAATTACTAACTAGTTGTAACAACCCTGATTTATTGAAAAACATCTGAGATATTTGTAAAAAAAATGTAACAATTTATTTCAATTCAAATGCTAACCACTTAATAAAAAATTGTAAAAAACAGTTACACCTATGGTAAAGCCCTATCCCTATCAATGTGCTAGATAGTCTTCCCAAATCTGGTCAAATTGACCTAGATTGAAAGAGAAACTAGCATGATCTTCCAAGTAACGACTAACTTCTTCAAAATCATCGGTATGCTTAGGAAAGGTTGAATCTTCAAAAGCCAAATCGGCTAAAATAGCTACCGGTTCATTTGATTTTGGATTACGTTGAGCCATCAGCCAAGTATAAAAGGATTTTCTCATACCTTCTCCTAACCGATTAATTCTGTTCCAAACTGATCTTGTTTGACTTTTTTAGCCTTCATCAGACCACCCAAGGCTTTTTTGAATTGTCCCTTAGAAATACCAAAGGTCGCCTTGATATCTGCTGGTGACGATTTATCATTAAGTGCCATAAAGCCACCGTTACTCTCTATATAGGTCAAAATCATCTGTGCATCATTCTCGAGCATTTCAAAAGAACGTGGTTTAAGAGAAAGGTTAAGGGTGCGGTCAACTTCTCTAAATCCAATCACACGCGCTTCAAGGACTTGACCCAAGCGCGGCTCAGCATAACGTTCTGATGGATGGATGAAGCCAAGCATATTATTCTCTGGCAGATAAACAAAGGTTCCTGACAGTTTAAGACGGTAGGCAATGGCTGGCCATTTTTGATTTTGCATATTATCGTAAGCAGGACCAGCTATGCGTTGAAAGACCTCAGGTTCAGCAGGAAGCCCCCAAATACGATCTTTTTTATCCACATCTAGTTTTATATAGAGTTTGTCCCCCTTCTTGGGCCAGAGCTCTTTGAGTTCAGGTAAAACATCAAGAGAGACAACGATTTCCTTATCTGGAATTCCCACGTCTACAAAGACACCTAAATCTTTTCGGACATCAGTGACCTCTCCCCAATCGTAAGATTCTCGAGTTGCCTTGATTTCCTTTTGAGTCAAACGTAATTTTTGCTTACTATCTGTATAGGCGAAACCTTTCACCATGTCACCAATGGCGTGTTCTCCCTCATCTTTAGCCAAAGCAAAGGTCACACCATCCTTTTGAACAAAGTAAAAGCGGTCATTTTCATCAGTTACTAGTGCAGTAATGATGGTTCCAAGTAGTGTATTCATCTTTTTTCCTCTAAAAATAGAGTCGGACAAGGAAGCTAACATATTCCATGCTCTTTTGCTTTCTGTCCCACTCTCCTTATTTTCTATTGATTAAACAGTAAGGAGTTCTTTTTCCTTCTCTGCTATCATGCTGTCGATCTTATTAACAGCATCATCAGTTGCTTTTTGGATATCTTTTTCCAAAGTTTTCAATTGATCTTCTGTAATTTCTTTTTCTTTTTCTTGCTTTTTAGCTTCATCCATAGCATCACGACGGATGTTACGGATAGCGATTTTAGCATTTTCACCGACTTTTTTCACTTCTTTGGCTAACTCTTTACGAGTTTCTTCTGTAAGTGCTGGGATAACCAAGCGGATTACAGAGCCATCGTTAGCTGGGTTGATACCAAGGTCAGATTCATTGATGGCACGTTCGATATCAGCGATTGATCCTTTATCAAATGGTGAAATCAAAAGAACACGTGCTTCAGGAACAGTGATTGAAGCCAATTGGTTAAGCGGTGTTGGAGCACCATAGTATTCCACAGTGATGCGGTCAAGAAGTGATGCATTGGCACGACCTGCACGGATAGCTCCGAATTCACGGGCCAATGACTCGTGTGTGTGGGCAAAACGTTCTTTTGCTTTTTCAATAATTGCGTTTGTCATGAGTTCTCTCTTTCTTATTTACGTAATTCTGCTTTGTTAGATACAGTTGTCCCAATTTGTTCACCAAAAATAACACGTTTGATATTTCCAGGTTCGTTCATATTAAAGACAACAAGATCAATGTCATTATCCATTGAAAGGGTAGAAGCTGTGGCATCCATAATTTTCAAACCACGCTTGATAACTTCTACATGTGTCAATTTGTCAAATTTGACAGCATCAGCGTTTTTACGGGGGTCATCATTGTAGACACCATCGACACCATTTTTAGCCATAAGGATGGCATCGGATTCGATTTCAGCGGCACGAAGTGCTGCCGTTGTATCTGTTGAAAAGTATGGTGAACCAATACCTGCTGCAAAAATAACGATACGCCCTTTTTCAAAGTGACGAAGGGCACGGCCACGAATATAAGGCTCAGCCACAGATTTCATATCAATCGCTGTTTGAACACGTGTATCGACACCCAGTTGTTTCAAACTGTCAGCCATAACAAGAGCATTCATAGTTGTCCCAAGCATTCCAGTATAGTCAGCTTGAACACGATCCATTCCTGCTTCAGCTGCGGGTTCTCCACGCCAGAGGTTACCACCACCGATAACTAGAGCAATTTGAATACCTGAATCCGCTACCTCAGCAATTTCTTTAGCTATAGCTTGGACGGTTGGAAGATCGATCCCAACACCTTTTTCACCAGCTAGAGCTTCACCTGAAAGTTTAATGAGGACACGTTTGTATTTTGGTTCTGCCATGATTTCTCCCTATTAACTATTATATTTCTGATTTGATTCTTAGCTGAGATTTATCATTTCTAATCCATCAGTTGCCATCATTTTAAAGGTTGCAAAGGAACTCATTTGACCTTCTCCTTTTGACGATTTGGATAAGAAAATGGTTTCTTTTTTTTGCAAAGCAAACACTAAATCTTCATCCTTACTATTTTATCATAAATTAGGATTTTCACCTAGTCAAATATTAAAAAAATATGTTTACAAGATGACCGTAAAGGTGATGGTGTCATTTTTATAGGAGGCAAGGATTCGCCCCCTTAAATAATTTGACCATGCTTTGCGCCATGGATAGACCTATGCCGAAACCACTGTGCTCTTTGTTATTATGAGACTCATCAATACGATAAAAGCGCTCAAAAACTTACCATAATCAATTTTCTTGCCTTCTTTATAGGTATTTGACACTTCTAAACGAGCCCTTTTACACGTTCTTCCAATCTGACGAAGTCTTACCGTAACCGTTCCTTCTGGATCACAATACTTGTTAGCATTATCCACTAGGAGAGTTATAAGTTCAAAGAGAGATTTTCCCTCGGATTTTACATGGATATCTGGAGTGATATCCATAACGAAGGATTTGCCATCTCGGACGACAGGTCCCTTAAAGTCCTCGGCTGCATCCTCTGTAATATAGGAAAAATCCACATTTTGAAGAACAATGTCCGGCTGCTCCTCCAGACGAGATAAAGCCACAAGAGAATTGATTAGATTAGTCAAACGTGCCACTTGGTCATTAGTTGACTTGATCCATTCATTCTCCCCTGTCATGAGTTCCTGTAGCTCCGTATTAGCAGAAATAATAGCTAACGGTGTCTTTAATTCATGACCAGCATGGTGATAAAACGTCGCTGCTTTTCATAATTTCGAATGAAGGGACGAATGACGATTCCTGACAAAGCACTGACAATGATGACAAAAAAGATAAAAGCAAACAGTGATAAAAGAATAGAAAGATTGAACAAGGCTTGGGAAGAATTATAATAAGAGGTCGTGTCCAAAAAGACTACCAAAACCTTATTTTCACTGACCTTACTAACTTGACAGCTAAGATTGATATTTTTTCTCTAATCGTTCCAAGATTATTGGTCAAACGGTCTAACTGTCAGGGCATATCTAGCCACTTCATCGTCGTTTATTAGGAACATAGGACTGGTATCCTTACTAACAACCATATCACCCGATAAAATAACGCTGAAAAATCGAAAACTGTTCGAAGGAATCTCATCTCCTTGATTGGTCTCAATTTTTGTGGTTTTTTCCGAAGCTTCCATTATTCTCTGTGAGTGTGTTGAGGACCTTGGTAATTTCCTGCTTCGTCTGAAAAGACCTCACAGTGTTGATGATTCCCACCAAAGGGTTCAAGCGAGAAGCGACTCCCTATCCCTTATCTTTGATAATCCGGAGTCACTGACAACATCATCAGGTACCAGTCGTACTCTGCAGAATCTTCTAGATTTCTTTCAGACTCTTCAACGAAGTTAAAATACTTGAACAATCTAATAATACTTATAAAACGGAAAAGCTTGATCGCCCCATTTTGAAGATTGTTAAGCATAGATACCGTCTGATGCTGTAAAATAGCTGCTGCAACAATGTGACCATCCTCTTCAGCCACCAAACAAGAGTCCATTTTTATAGCAAAACGGATCAATATTTTCTGCAAAGCTAAGACAAACTCATCATACTGTTCAGGATTCTTTAAATTACTAGCATTCATCGAGAGGCAGGGATAATCTTCAAAAGCATCTGCGCACACTCATGTCACTTTTTAAACTTCATCTTGTCTTGCTTTGCAATATTGCATCTTATCTCATAATCTGTCTGTTTCTTCTCAGTATAACACAAAACGCATGACTTACAATCATACGTTTTATGGAATTTTGTTAAATCTTATAATTTTATAAGAATATCCTAGGCCACTTCTTCCGTAAACTGACTATTATAAAGATCAGCATAGAATCCATTTGCTGCCATGAGCTCATCATGATTTCCCTGTTCAATAATGTTACCATCTTTCATCACAAGGATGAGGTCCGCATTTCGAATGGTTGATAAGCGGTGGGCAATGACAAAGGATGTACGACCCTCCATAAGCTTGTCCATAGCCTTCTGAATCAATTCTTCTGTTCGTGTGTCAACTGATGATGTTGCCTCGTCCAAGATAAGAAGAGGGGCATCCTTAAGAAGTGCACGCGCAATGGTCAAAAGTTGTTTCTGACCAACTGATAAAGTAACAGAATCATCCAAATAGGTATCGTAACCTTTTGGAAGTGTGGTGATGAAGTGATGAACACCCACGGCCTTGGCTGTAGCAATAACTTGCTCGTCAGAGATATTTTCTTGGTTGTAAATCAAGTTATCTCGAATCGTTCCTTCAAAGAGCCAAGTGTCTTGAAGTACCATAGAAAATTGATCATGGACGGTCTCACGCTTCATGTCGTTCGTATCCACACCGTCAATGGTGATACGGCCTTTATCGATATTATAGAATTTCATAAGCAGGTTAACAATGGTTGTCTTACCAGCACCCGTCGGACCAACAATAGCAATCTTTTGTCCTGGCTTGGCAAGAGCTGAAAAATCATGAATGATAGTCTTTTCAGGAGTATAACCAAAGGAAACGTGGTCAAAGACTACTTGACCCTTGGTATCTGTCAACTCAGCTGTCTTGACTGACTCGTCGTCCATATCTTTTTCTTCCAAAAATTCAAAGATACTACCAATAGCTGCAGTTGCTGATTGGAGTTGTGTAATCCCTTGTGCAATTTGAGAAAGAGGTTGTGAAAAGATACGAACATAGGTCATGAAGGCTACCACATCACCGATGGTCAGGCTTCCGTCAATTACCTTAACCGCACCTACCAAGCAGACCATGACGTAACCAAAGTTACCGACGAAAATCATAAGTGGCATCATAATACCAGAGATAAACTGAGATTGCCACATAGAATTATAGAGCTTATCATTAAGCCCCTTGAAATCTTGACTGCTTTCTTTAGATGCATTGTAGCTCGTTACAACTGCTTGACCTGTGTAGATTTCTTCAATGTACCCATTAATGTTAGCCAAATTTTCTTGTTGGCGTTTAAAAAGTGGTTGCGAGAAGCCCATGATAAAGGCTACTAGAACAAATCCTATCAAGACAGAACCAATCGCAGTGAAAGCCATAGTAACATTTGAGTAGAACATCATAATAATGGCTGCTACCAAGAGAACGCTTGAAGTAATTAGAGTACCCAGACCCTGACTAAGCGATTGTCCCAAAAGGTCAACGTCATTAGTCACACGAGAGAGTGTGTCTCCTTGAGAATGACTATCAAAATAATTAAGAGGTACGGTGTTGATTTTCTTTTGGATTGCTGTACGGAAACGTTGTGAAAATCGTTGCGTAATTGTTACAACGGTAAAACTTTGTAAGTAACCAACAATGGCTGAAATGGCATATAAAACAGCCAAGGTTAAAGCAATGCTGCCCACCTTGTCTAAATCGATGCCCGGAATAACCCCCATCTTAGTTGGCGTAATCCCATCTGTAATAAGATTGGTGATTTCTTTTAATTTATCAGGTCCAATAACAGTTATAACTGCTGAAATAATGGCTCCAACAATCGCAAGGACAAAGGGAACTTGGAAACCTTTAATGTAGGGTTTTAAACGTTTATAGGACGATGTTTTTGGCTTATTTTCCATCTTCTAACTCCTCCTTAGACAATTGTGAATAGGCAATTTCTTGGTAAACCTCATTGTTAGCCAAGAGTTCCTCGTGGGTTCCTTGACCAACGACCTTACCTTTATCAAGAACTAAGATTTGGTCAGCATCCATAATAGTAGAGATGCGTTGCGCAACAATCAACTTGGTCATATCTTGTGTTTTTTCAGCCAATTCTTGACGCAACTTGCGATCGGTCTTATAGTCCAAAGCTGAGAAGGAATCGTCAAAGATCAAGATTTCAGGCTTACGGGCAAGTGCACGCGCAATAGCCAGACGTTGTTTCTGACCACCTGAGAAGTTAGACCCAGCTTGAGCCACTTCTGCCTTAAGTTGACCTTCTTTATTTTCAACAAAGTCTTTTCCTTGAGCCAATTCGAGAGCTTCCCAAATTTTAGCGTCATCAAGAGGGCTGTTATTGCTGGTTCCCATCGTCGTATTTGACGTGATGTCCCCTGAGAAAAGTACTGCCTTTTGTGGGATATAACCAACAATATTGTGCAAGGTTTCGTGATCGTAATATCTCACATCTACACCATCGACCTTTATAGTTCCTTGCGTTGCATCGTAAAAACGTGGGATAAGGTTGACAAGAGTTGATTTACCAGATCCAGTCGAACCAATAAGAGCAACCGTATCTCCTTTTTTAGCTTTGAAGCTAATATGCTCCAAAACAGGCTCTGAAGTTTCAGAATAACGGAAGGAAACGTCTTCAAATTCAACAGTTCCGACTTCTTTAGGCTTTTCAGAACTATATTCAGGGTAAGAAACTGAAGATTGAGTATCTAAAACTTCATTGATACGTCCAGCTGCTACAACTGCTCGTGGAAGAAGGAAGAAGACAACCATCATCATCATGAATCCCATAACAACCTGCATGGCATAAGATGAGTAAACCACCATGTCTGAGAAGAGATGAACCTTGTCTTCCATGGCACCAGCAATCTTAGTTGGATCTGTTGGAATCTTAACATCTTCAATCAGATGCGCACCAATCCAATAAATAGCTAGCGTCAAACCACTAGATACAGCAGTCATTACCGGTGTCAGCAAGGCAAAAGAACGACCGATGAAAAGATTGTTTTGGGTTAGATCAGTATTGGCCTTTTCAAACTTATCCTCTTGATAACTCTCGGCGTTATAGGCACGCACCACACGAATCCCAGTAAGAGATTCACGCGTCACACTATTGAGTTTATCTGTCAGAGTCTGAATCAAACGTTGCTTAGGCATGACCATAATCAAGAGGAAGAGCATAAGAATGGCAATTACTGCCACAGCCACAAGCAAGGCAAGAAGCCAATTCCCATTTTTATCAGCAATCTTTGTAATAGCCCAGATTGCCATAATAGGTCCCTGTGTAATAACCTGTAACCCCATGGTCAGTGCCATCTGTAATTGTGTAATATCGTTTGTCGTACGGGTCAAAAGACTAGGAATAGAGAATTTCTTAATCTCGGCATCCGAAAAATCTAAAACCTGATGGAAGATATCATCACGAAGACGAGTGGTAAAACTAGATGCTGTTCTGGCAGCTAGAAAACTAACCACTACAGAGGCCATAAAGCCCGCAAAAGACATTAAAAGCATTCGCATCCCTGGGGCATCCATATTCCAAGCAAAAATATCCGATGCCTTAGTCCCCTTGGTTGATAAGAGGGTTATAATGTCAGACATATAGTCTGGAATTTTCAAGTTTAGATAGACGTTCAAACAAACAAATATCACAGCTAAGACAATCATACTTAACTCTTTTGCCGTCAAACGTTTAAAAATTTTAAACATAAGTTACTCCTTATTTTTCTCTAAATTCTTACGAATTTGGTGAAAGACTCGAAATGCTGTTTCAGCATCTTCTTTCGAAATACCATCTAATAACTGTCCATAGATAGCCTCTCGGAAATGTCCGACGTCTTGAGCCTTCTTTTTGCCTAAGTCTGTCAGATGAACATACTTGTAGCGTTTGTCCTTGTCAGATGTCACCAATTCAACAAAACCATTTTTCTCCATACGTTTGACCAAATTACTAGCCACTGACTTGGAAATAGATAGTTTTTTCTCAATATCTTTGATAAATATTTCTTTATCTTGGTTCTCAAACAAGTACCTAACGGCAAACCCTTGTGGACCAGCTAAATGCTCAACGCCATACGCTTTACCTAACTCTTGCACGCGAGACTCCATAGTATTGATGAATTCTCTGAAGTCACTAAAAGGATCTTTTCCATGCATCGCAAGCTCCTCCTTAAATAATTCTCATGGGAACTACTTTAGTTCTTATAAGAACTATTGTCAAGAAAAAAAGTTCCTATGAGAACTAAAAAAGAGTGAGGTAGAAATTTTTAGTTCCCACTCTCACTCCCATAACTATCCTAATCGATGTTTCGAAATCTAATATTAAGCACTTCCTAAACCATGCTAGCTATATAATAACACCCTCCAAATGATCCAATTCATGCTGAATAATTTGGGATGTCATACCAGAAAAACTCAACTGTTTTGGCATCCATCGTTCATCTAAATAGGCAACCTCAATCGATTCATAACGTCTGGTTGGGCGACTTCCTTCTAAAGACAAACAAGACTCCTCCGTTTGAAAAGATGAAGACTTGCTTACCAAAACAGGATTAAACATAACCAGATTGACAAAACCGATATTGACGATAATAACACGCTTTTTGACTCCGATCATATTGGCTGCCATACCCACACAGGCATCCTTATGAAACTCCAGCGTATCACGTAAATCCTTTGCCAAATAGAGGTCTTCTTTAGTCGCTTCTGTCGATTTTTGTCCTAGAAAAAAGACATCCTTTACGATAGTTTTTATCATCTATTTACTCCCATATTGTTTCTTATCTAAACTATGAAATCATATGTCCTTTATTTATCAGCTTCATATCCAAAGACATGAAAAAATAGCTACCCCATTCCTTATCTCTGAACCAAGGGATTTCAATTACATATATAATTTCCTCAACTTATTATATCAAAAATAGCTGACTTCTAGGAAAACAGCTAAAAAAGAAACCCGCAGGCTTCTTTTCTTATTTTATAGAGAGGCTTATTAACCAGGTCAGGCCTATTAATTAAACAATACCTTGAGCTGACATTGCATCTGCAACTTTAAGGAATCCAGCAATGTTTGCACCCACAACAAGGTTACCTTCTTGACCAAACTCTTTAGCAGCAGCTGCAGCATTTTCATAGATACCCTTCATGATATCGTAGAGTTTAGCATCAACTTCATCGAATGTCCATGATGTACGTCCGCTATTTTGTGCCATTTCAAGAGCTGATACAGCAACACCACCAGCGTTAGCAGCTTTGGCAGGACCGAATGATACACCAGCTTTAAGGAAAACATCAATAGCTCCCAAAGTTGAAGGCATGTTAGCACCTTCTGAAACAGCAAGAACGCCATTTGCTACAAGTGTTTCTGCATCTGTTTCATCCAATTCGTTTTGTGTTGCACATGGGAAAGCCAAGTCAGCTTTGATAGACCAAACTGTCTTTTCACCACCAGCAGGTGTGAAAGTTGCATTTGGACGAGCTTCTGCATATTTCACGATACGTTCACGTTTAACTTCTTTGATTTCTTTCAACAAATCAACGTCGATTCCATCTGGATCATAAACAAAACCAGATGAATCAGAACATGTCACAGCTTTAGCACCTAGACTTTGCAATTTTTCAATAGCGTAAATCGCAACGTTACCTGCACCTGAAACAACTGCTGTTTTACCGTTAAAGTTTTCACCACGTGCATTAAGCATTTGTTCTGCAAAGTAAACAGCACCATAACCAGTTGCTTCTGTACGAGCAAGTGATCCACCCCAGTTCAAACCTTTACCAGTAAGAACACCTGTGTATTCGTTACGAATACGTTTGTATTGACCATAGAGGTAACCAATTTCACGTCCACCAACACCGATATCACCAGCAGGCACGTCTGTATCTGCACCGATGTGTTTGCTCAACTCAGTCATGAAGCTTTGGCAAAAACGCATGATTTCGTTGTCTGATTTACCTTTAGGATCGAAGTTTGATCCACCTTTACCACCACCGATTGGTTGACCAGTCAATGAGTTTTTAAAGATTTGTTCGAAACCAAGGAATTTAATGATTGATTGGTTTACTGATGGGTGGAAACGAAGACCACCCTTATAAGGACCAATAGCTGATGAGAATTGTACACGGAAACCACGGTTTACCTGTACTTGACCTTTATCATCAACCCATGGTACACGGAATGAAACGATACGTTCTGGTTCAACCAAACGTTCCAAAAGGTTTTCTTCGATATATTTAGGATATTTATCGAAGACAGGGACAAGTGAATCGAAGACTTCTTCAACTGCTTGAAGGAACTCAGCCTCGTGGCTGTTTTGAGCTTTCACTTTTTCAAAAACGCTAGCAACGTATTCTTTACCTGTTGTCATATCAATGTTTCCTTTCAAATAATTACCTTAGTAATTTAATCACATGAATAGTATAAATTTTCAGAATCTTCTTGTCAAGTGTTTTTTGTCATTTTTTTTGATTTGCATGTTAGAATTTATGACATAGCTAATTCTTCCTCTTTTGTAAAAAACTATCACGTCAATAATGTAAGCGTTTTATTTTTTTGGGGTTATTCTTTCAAAAATTTTCTCCTTATTTAAAGACTTGAAGCTGAATTTGTTTGAAAAAACAATTTAGTTATTTTACTATTTCATCTATTTACATTACCTCGAAACTATACCACCATTAATTTAGTAAATTTACTATATTTAAAAAGGATAACCCTATGAAAAGAAAACATCTATCAGGAAAGAGTATTGGTATTGTTTTTGGAACCTTTGCACCAATGCATGTATGACATGTCGACCTCATCACAAAGGAAAAACGCGCTAACGACAACGTCCTTGTCATCGTAGGTGGCAGCAACACACAAAAAGATCGTGGGACACGCACAGGCCTGTCGCTCAACCGACGCTTTCGTAATGTCCGTGAAGTTTTCTACGATGATGATGAACTAATCGTTGTGGATAAACTAGACGAAGCCGATATGTCTCCCTATCCAGAAGGTTGGGTGCCATGGGTTAACCGCGTCAAAGACCTTATCACTAAGAATACGGATGGTCCCGAAAAAATTACCTTCTATGTTGGAGAGTCAGAGTACGTGATCGAGCTCAATCGCTACTACCCTCAAGCTCAGGTAGAACTCATCGAGCGTTCTATTATCAATATCTCTGCTACTGAGATTCGCGATAATTCTATAGAAAATTGGCGATTTATCACCAAACCTTTCCGTCGCCACTTTACTCGTAAGGTCCTAGTTGTCGGATATGCCAGTGGAGGAAAAACAACCCTTGTTAAGGATTTAGCTCGTACTTACAACGCCCCTTGCTCACTTGAATATGCCAGAGAATATCAAGAGAAGTATAATGTTCGAGATGACGAGTTGGATACCAATGATTATATTCACCTCTTAACCGATCAATATGCCCAGACAGCTGAGATTATTGACAACGGGCAACACTCATGGCTTATTTTTGCAGACACCAACTCAACGGTCACTAAGGTATATATTGACTACTATTTGAAAGAAAACATCTCACAAGAAGAGTTTTATCTATTAGATCGACTCTATCAGGTAACCCAAGCTCGTGAAAAGTGGGATTTGATTTTTGTGATACTACCAAAATCAAACTATGTAGATGATGGTTCCCGTGACATGACTATGGCTGATAACCGAACACGGGATTGGTTTACCAAACATCTCTTGGACCTACTATCACCATTCAAGGATAAAATCGTTATTTTAGGAGAAAACTGTGATAGTGACAGTTTTTTTGCTGACAACTACCATTACGCCAAGAAGACAATTAAAGAACGTCTGCATATCGAAATCTAATGGATTGCTTCAGCAAAAGCATTTTCACTTAAAATTAACAATATAGACTAGGAGGCTAAAAATATGTCTAAAACCTTTGAAAATTCTGGTAGCGAAAAAGACTTCCTGAAAATCTACAGTAATGAAGAATTGGATAAGTATGCCAAACCCTCAGTAACTGTAGACTCAGTCATCTTCCGCTATTTTGAAGGAAGAGTCCAAACCTTGCTTATCAAACGAAAAAATCATCCCTACATGGGAAAATATGCTCTTAGTAGTGGCTTCGTTCAAGAGCAAGAAGACCTCAATACGGCTGTCTGTCGTGAAGTACGTGAGGAGACATCAGTTCAACTGAACACTGATCACATCGAGCAACTCGTTACAGTAGGAACACCTTATCGAGATCCTCGTATGTGGACCATTACAATAGCTTACCTCTGTTTCATGACTTTTAATGATATTCAAATGGATAAGGCTGCCGATGATGCAGCGTCTACGCATTGGTTAGATATCGCTATGGTCAATGGCAAGTTGCAGCTTACTGATGGTGACAAGACGCTGTATCATGATGACCTCGCCTTTGACCACTGGGAAATCCTTTTGATTGCTATGGAACGTATTAAGGGAAGACTCGAATACTGCCCAACTATCCTCAACATTATGCCAGAGGAAAATACCTTGACCGCCTACCGTCAGCTGTTTGGGACCTTTAATGAAACATACCTTAAAATGGATTCCACAAATTTCTTACGTCGCTTTAAACATCTTTTCCAAAAAACAGGACGCCAAGTAGCTACCAGAACTAAAAAAGCCGCTACCTACACTTATCAGACCCAACCAATTTAAAGTAGGTTTTGTTTGACAATTTTTACCTTACGTAGTAGTATTAAGAAAAAATTAATAAGAGGTAGCATATGAAAAGTTTTACATTAATTAGCGGGATTCTCATTATTCTTTTAGGTGTCTTTTTCTTCGCTAATCCTACAAGCCTTCTTGCCATTGTTGGTTGGATTTTTGCTCTAATGATGCTCATTTCTGGGGGTTCAAGTCTCATGGTTTATTTCAAACGTGATAACGAGAACCGTTCCTTCTTCCAATTACTCCAAAGCGTCATTTCGATTGTTTTTGGTATTATTTTGCTATCGGCATCGGCATGGGTACTCTCAGGTGTCGCTGTGACCATCATCGCTTGGTGGCTCCTTGTCTCAGCCTTTACCCAAGGCTTCCAAGCTTATCACCAACGTCAGTTTGGTTTTTCAGGGCAACCTGCTTTGTCAATCGCCTTGATTTGTTTAGTATTTGGAGTCTTGCTCTTTTGTGCACCATTTTTCTCAGCCTTTCTTATTGGTCGCTTTGCAGCCTCCTTAATTATCTTTGCGGGTGTATCTGTCCTCTCCTTTTCATTCCGCTTATGGTAGAACAAAGTTATTTCACTACGTAATAATATAAAAAAGCCTTGCATATGCAGGGCTTTTAGTATGCTTTGAATGTTAAAGAGTTTATCCCTCTAGCCCACTCAAATACTCATAACGTTCGTATTTTTCAAGTAAGGTTTCATTAGTGGTGTCTAAACCACGTTGAAGACTTGCTAGCTGTCCATAATCACTAGCATTTTCAAGCATGGCTGCCTCAATCTCTTCGATTTTAGCTTCGAGGTCGGTAATTTCATCCTCGATAGTCGCCCACTCTTGTTTTTCAAAATAGCTCATGCGTCTTTTATCTTCTTTGACTTTCTCAACCTTAACGCTAGCTTGCTCTTTTTCTTTCTCTAGAAGGGCTGATTGCTCTTGTAAGAAGGCTTTTTCATCAAGGTAGTCAGTATAGTTGCCAAAGAACTCACGCACCCCACCCTCCTCAAAAGCTAGAATCTTGTTAGCCACCTTGTCCAAAAAATAGCGGTCGTGACTGACGGTTACAACAGGGCCACCAAAACCATTGAGGAAATTCTCCAAAACAGTCAAAGTCGCAATATCCAAATCATTTGTCGGCTCATCCAAAAGCAGAACATTAGGCTTTTCAATCAGAATCTTGAGTAGATAAAGACGTTTCTTTTCTCCACCAGATAGCTTGGCAATCTGTGTTCCATGGGTAGAACGAGAAAAGAGGAATTGCTCTAAGAGCTCTGTGATGCTGGTGGTCCCAACAGTTGTTTTGACTTCATCTGCGACTTCTTGTAAGTAGTTAATGACACGCTTGCTCTCATCCATATCTTTAATTTGCTGTGAGAAATAGCCAATACGTACAGTCTCACCAATATCTAAGACACCAGCTGTGGGAACAAGGTCACCATTAATCAGATTGAGCAAGGTTGATTTTCCGACACCGTTATCCCCAACAATACCGATACGGTCACGGTTTTGCATGATAAGATTGAAGTCACTGAGAATTGGCTTACCATCTTCATAAGCAAAATCGACATGTTCGAAGTTAACTACCTTCTTACCAATACGGCTAGTCTCAAAGTTAATTTCAAAATCGTCATTATTGAGCGTTTGGTGAACCTCACCCTTAAGCTCCTTAAAACGATTGATGCGAGCCTGTTGCTTAGTCGCACGTGCCTGTGGTTGCGTTCGCATCCATGCCAACTCCTGCTTATAGAGTTGCTTTTTCTTATGAAGAGCTGCAGCATCACGCTCATCTTGTTCAGCCTTGAGTCGCACGTAATCTTGATAATTCCCTTGGTACTCAATCAGATTTGCCTGGTCTAGCTCAAAGATGCGTGTTGCCACACTATCCAAGAAATAACGGTCGTGGGTAATAAAGAGGACCGTTTTTTTGGAAGACTTGAGAAAATTAGTCAACCAAGCAATGGTATCAATATCCAAATGGTTGGTTGGTTCGTCCAAAAGTAAAAGATCAGCATCATTCAAGAGAACCTGAGCCAACTGCACACGGCGTCTGAGACCACCTGAGAGGTCTCCAACCTTTTGAGAGAGGTCTGACAAACCTAGCTTAGATAAAACCGTCTTAACCTCGCTCTCAATGGACCAAGCATCAAGACTATCCATCTCAGCCATAACCTTCTCTAAACGAGATTGATTATCCTCAAAATAATCCGCCACGAGGGTCTCATATTCACGAATCAAGGCCATCTCACGAAGGTCTGATGACAAGACCGTATCAAGCACTGTCTTGCCATCATCAAATTCAGGCTCCTGAGTTAAATAAGCAATCTTATAACCATTAGCCTTGGTAAAAGGTGACACGTCACCATCAAAACCAATACGCTCTGATACAACATCTAACAAGGTTGTCTTACCAGTCCCATTGACACCAATAATCCCAATACGATCCAGATCATGGATAATAAATGAAATCTCTTTAAAAACCGTCTTGTCCCCAACGGACTTGGTCAATTTTTCAACAATAAAATCTGACATCTTACTTCCTTTTTACAAATAACACCGCTACGGATCCTACGCATGTTCTGTAGCGGTGTGTCATTTTTATTACGTCTTTAGACTTGTTTCATAGCTTGAACAAAGGCCATGATGGATTCCTCATCATTAGCTAATTCACCATCAACGATAGCATTTTCGATAGCTCTGAGAGTACGACCAAGATCTGGACCAGGTTTGAATCCCAGCTCCTTCATCAGCTTGCCACCATTAACAACGATCTCGTGCTTATCATGAATGAGCAACTGACCATCCAACTCGGCAATACGCTCATAATCCACATCTAATCTCTGAGCCTGTCTCAAGGTTTCAGCTTCCTTTAAGAGGTCCTTACCATAATGATAAACATCTTGTTTGGTCACTTCCCTCTCCATTCGGAATCTAAAAATCTCAATCAAAGACTGAACGGTCTTCTGAAAATTGACAGATGTCTTCCATTTTTTAAGAAAAGAGCGTGGATTATCGTGCTTGAGAGCCAGAAGAGTTGCCGCCCAGGCCTGCTCAGAACTCGTAAATCTAAAGTCTTCAGCATAATCTGCTACAAAAGACTGCCATTCCTCTGCTGTCTCTTGAAAATCTGGCAGATACTGATATGCCTTAGTCGCTAGAAGAGCCTTAACCCCTTTTTTCCAATGTGGTGCCAAGAGCAACTTATCAAACTCGATGAAACTTCGCTCAATCGAAATCTTTTCCAAAAGAAAAGCATGACTAGTCATAGCCTCAAAAGTCTTTTCTTCAATATCGAAGTCTAAGCTCGCTGCAAAACGTAGCCCACGCATGATGCGAAGGGCATCTTCGTTAAAGCGTTCCTCAGCCTTACCAACAGCCCTTAAGACACGGTTGTCCAAATCAGCAAGACCATTGAACTTATCAATAACCTCAGCATTTTCATTAAGAGCAAAAGCATTGACTGTAAAATCACGACGCTTAAGATCCTCTTCCAATGAACGTACAAAGGACACGCTAGACGGACGACGGTAATCCACATATACATCTTCTGTTCGGAAAGTTGTCACCTCATACTCACCGCCATTTTCTAAAACCAAAACAGTCCCATGCTCAATACCGATATCTACCGTACGCTCAAAAATCTGTTTGGTCTCCTCAGGATAAGAAGACGAAGTAATGTCAACATCGTGAATAGGACGGTTGAGAAGGGCATCGCGGACTGAACCACCAACAAAGTAAGCCTCAAACCCTGCAGCCTTAATTTTCTCTAATATTGGTAAAGCCTTCTGAAATTCAGAAGGCAAATAACTTAATTTCATAGTAAATGTTCCAAACCATAAACAAGCTGATCACGTTTAACCACTTCTTTAATACCAAGATTGACCCCGCTCATAAAAGAAATACGGTCATAAGAATCGTGACGCAAGGTCAATCCTTCTCCTTGGGCACCAAAGATAACCTCTTGGTGAGCCACAAGACCTGGCAAACGAACACTGTGAATACGGAAACCATCAAACTCAGCACCACGTGCTCCAGCAAGTGTTTCCATTTCATCCTCAGCTCCCTGACGTTTGCTCTCGCGAACCTCACGAATAAGTTCAGCTGTTTTCACTGCTGTACCTGATGGCGCATCTTTCTTTTTATCGTGGTGAAGCTCAATGATTTCAAGATCTGGGAAATATTTACTAGCTTCTGCTGCAAACTTCATAAGAAGGATAGCACCGATAGCAAAATTAGGAGCAATCAATCCACCTATAGACTTGTCTTTAGAAAGATCTGTCAATTTCTGAATTTGTGCTTCAGTAAAGCCTGTTGTTCCTACAACCGGTGCAAAGCCATTTTCCAAGGCAAAACGGGTATTTTCATAGGCAACAGCAGGAATGGTGAAATCTACCCAAACATCTGCATCGAAACCAACCAAATCAGCTTTATCCGTGAAGACAGGAACACCATCCACTTCCTTTTCTGCCGCAAACGGGTCAAGCAAGGCAGCCAAGGTCAATTCATCATCTCCCTTAACCATTTCAACCGCAGTTGAACCCATTCTTCCTTTAAATCCGGCAACAATAACTTTAATAGACATATTATTTTTCCTCTCTATTGATCTCGCTCATAGGCGAGCCTGATTCCAGATGGAACGTACTTATTTGGTAAATTTAGGTGTTAAACCTAGCACTAGCGCTCCCTCGACCAAGTGCGTCGCAATCACAGCACATAAGGATACCACCGATGAAACAGTAATCCCTTGAGCTTCCAGCTGACTTTTAAAAGCCTCAGCCTTTTCAGGAGCATTGGTATGAAGGATGCTAAGCTCCATTTCACGATTGTCTTCGGCTAGGGCAACCAAGCGTTTCATAGCTTTCTTCTCTGTACGTACCTTTTCAAAAACAACGATTTCGCCTTCAGCATTAAAATGTAAAATGGGTTTGATAGATAAGATATTCCCCAAAATAGCTGAGCCATTCGACAGGGGGCCACCCTTAACAAGGTGATTAAGATCATCCACAAGAATATAAGCCGTCGTGTTTTCTACTTGCTTCTCGAGCTTCTTCAAAATATTCTCGAATGACATTCCTTGCTCTGACCAATGCAAAACGTTTCTAACCATAGCACCCATAGCCCATAGGAGCTGCCGTGATTTTAGTCTCGTGAAAAGCAACCTTCAACTTGGCATGATCTTCAATCAAAAACTGACTATTAGCCCAAAAACCAGAAATCCCCGAAGAAAGGAAAAGCCCAATGACATGGGTATATCCTTGCTCCCCCAACTCCATGAGAAGGTTATCCAAGTCGGCTAGATTAGGTTGTGACGTCTTGAGCAGTTCCTCAGAGTTTGCCATTTTCTCATAAAACTGATTCACATCCAAGTTCTTTCCTTCAACAAAAGGCTGTTCCTCAACGATAACCGGAATATCTAAAATATAAACATCAGCATGCCCCTGAATTTCAGTAGGTAGATTAACCGATGAATCCGTAATAACTGCTAAAGACATCTTAGAACTCCAAGTTAATTCCTGGACGATCCAAGGCGATTTCAGTCACTTCATAAGTCAAACGCTGAAGTGTATCCAATAGCGGTGCTGCTAAATACTCAGCTTCTTCTTGTGAGAAATCTTTTGGGTTATTGACGATACGGTTTTGAATATGGTTCATTTGAGAAATAATCCCTGAGATAACAAACTCATCACGAACAATCATAAATTGCAAAACAGCTACAACCGACGTATTGTTAGCTTCTTTATCTTTATGGTGCAACTGAAACGTTACTTCAACATTTGTTTTAGGAACACCATTCTCTTTTTCCCACTCATGGTTACGAACATCATAGTGGTAACGGTTAACAAATACTTTTTCGTGAATTAAATCCATTAGTTATTATTCTCCTTGATAAAATCACTCTTTATTATAGCATAAATATGTTTTATTATGGGAATATTATTGACAGAAAAATGAGTATTTAAACTGATTTTGACAGTACTAATAAGCACTAGCAAACTAAAAACTTTGACTTGACCGTCAAGCTACTAAAACAGAGCTCCTTCACCAGAAAAGAGCCCTTATATTAATATCTAACAGTCCCTCAGAGAACGTTTCTGTTGTCCCTGTTCATCAAAATTCTCAGGAGCTAACCAATTCTCAAATCGTTCTTTAAGCCTTGGCCACTCACTATCAATAATCGAGAACCAATCCGTATTTCGACTACGTCCCTTATAAATAGCATGATTACGAAAACACCCTTCATAGGTAAAACCAAGTCTCTGAGCTGCAGTCACAGAAGGACGGTTGAGACTGTCACATTTCCACTCATAACGACGATAGTTGAGGCCTTCAAAGACATATTTCATAACCAGATATTGAGCTTCTGTGGCTACCCGAGTTTTTTGTATAGCAGGAGCCAAAATCACCCGTCCCATCTCTACACTACGATTTTTGGGTGTAATAGCCATGAGTGAGAAAGTACCCAGAACCTTCCCTGAAACTTTATCCCTAATGGCAAAGAAATAAGGGTTAGAAGACTGCTCATAGTCTTCCAAACACTGGCGTACTGCTTCTTCAGATTCAAAAGGATCCACATACATATAGGTCCAGTCTGAAAGAATCTGATTGGTAAAGTAGAAGTCTAGAATATCTTCATAGTGTTCTGCTACCGTCAAATGTTCAACACTACAATAGCGACCGTCCAAGAGAGTGATGTCTGGCATCCTCCCTGGAGTGGCATCCACTAAGCTTGGACCGACCTCTTGTTGGTACTGATTTAAAGGCATAGGTATCTTCCTTTCATAAATAAGAAAAGCCTACACAAAAGTGCAGACTTTAGCTGAATTATTTAGCAACTGGGTATACAGATACTTGTTTTTTGTCGCGACCTTTACGTTCGAAACGTACAACACCTTCAACTTTAGCGAAGAGTGTATCATCACCACCACGGCCTACGTTTACACCTGGGTAGATGTGTGTACCGCGTTGACGGTAAAGGATTGATCCACCTGATACAGTTTGTCCATCAGCTGCTTTAGCTCCAAGACGTTTAGCTTGTGAATCACGACCATTGGAAGTAGAACCCCCACCTTTTTTGTGGGCGAAAAGTTGCAAGTTTTCAAGAGTTTTCAACATAAGATTTGTGTCCTTTCTTAGTGATTAGTCGTTAGCTTACGCGTTGATAGCGTTGATAACAACTTTTGTATAAGGTTGACGGTGACCTTGTTTACGGTGGCTACCTTTTTTAGGTTTGTATTTGAAAGTGACAACTTTCTTTTGTTTACCTTGTTTTTCGATAGTTCCGACAACAGTAGCTCCCTCAACAACTGGAGTACCTACTACAGTTTTATCACCACCGACAAGAACAACTTCGTTAAAAGTTACTTCTGATCCAGCTTCAGCGTTGATTTTTTCAACGTAGATTGCTTGACCTACTTCAACTTTAACTTGTTTTCCACCAGTTTTGATGATTGCGTATGTGCTCATGATGCACCTCCTATTAAAATTTTTAATATATCTGAGGTTTCCCTCTGTGAAGACTCGCCTAGTACTGCGGGGACGAACCCACTTACAAAAACAGTAGTCGTGCGGTTGCACAGGACGTGCATTTAGTCAACGTTACAATTCTATCATTTTTCCCCGATAATGACAAGAGAAAAAGTTTTTTGATTACCCTTATTCTGCCAATTTAAGTTTAATCACCTAATACGCCATCTAGTCCACTCTTACACCATGCTTACCTAGGAAAGTCTTAGCCAAATCTTGCTCAATTTTATCTAAAGAAAGACTCCTATCAGTTATTAAAATCTGATACCGCTCCGTTCCTTCAAAATAGAAATGGTTCAAAGACTGATAGCCATTATTTTCATAAAAAGCCAGACGTTTTAGTCGTTGAGTACGGTTAGAAGCATCCTCTTCATCCATAGGCTCAATCGTAAGCACACATGGTCGTCTTTCTGCTTCTTCCCTACTTGTGCTAAAATTTGACTACCGTAACCCTGCGACTGTTTACTTTCCTCAACCGCAAGAAAGAGTAGGTAGACCAGGTTATTAGTACAGATTGCATAGGTAAAACCAATAAAAACTTCCTGATCAAAATAAGCCAAGAATGATTGCCCATTTTTCAAACTATTCCAAGACAATTGCCGGAGTGGGAGTCTCTCCTCCACAGGGAAAGCCGCTTCATAAAGTGAAGCGACCTTCCTGAATGTTGGTGTCAGAGGACAAATGTTACGAACTTCTAGTGTCATTTCCCTAACCAATAACCTTCTTATAATCTTCTGGTGTCGCCACATGAGCATGCTCACGTTGACGATCAAGCAAATGACTAAGAAAGTCACGGTTCCCCAAGGCTTCTTTAAGTGTTTGTTTAAATTGCCCAGCATTCATAGGTGAGAAAATATTGCTTGGTGCAGTATAATCTGGACCATGGCTTGTGTTCGTAAAAGCTAGGATAAGCAAGTTATTTTCAAAGGCAGCACGTGTCGCCGACAGGATTTCATTTTGGTGGTTAATATCCAAATAGAAATCAGCCTGTTGATAGAGATGCTTAACCTGCTCCGTTGTAATATTCGGATAAAGGCTAACATTACTATATTTAGCTAAATCCATCAGGCGGCTTGACATTTCAGTGATTGCCCCAATATGGTAGTGCATGGTAGGTACTTCACTAACAATGCTTTCCAAGTGTTCAATCTGATCTGAGTTAGTCAAGATAAGTGCTTGATTTTGGAAATTATTCTGACGGGCAAATGGATACATGAAGCCAAGGAAAGCCACACGAGAAGCCTGCTCGGAACTAATCAGTTTTAGAAGATTTGTGTAAGCTGTGTATTCTTGCACAACAATCTTAGTTTGACGGTGATTGCTATCAAGAAGGAGACGCATGTTCCCAGGAACAGTGTCAGTAATAGGCTCTTGCCAGAAGAGGACATCTTGACCAGTATTTGGAAGATTCATAGCTGTCAAGAAAGGTGTTGATAAGGAGTTATAAAGGATACGCCGCAAATCATAACCAGCTTCTTTAAGATAAAAGACTACAAACTCTGATTTATTTTTGAAAATGTAGACCTTGTCTTTCCAATTCAAGATAACGTCTTTGGTCAAATGGTTAACGACGATAACTTCCTTGTTGTCTGGAGTGAAATAACTAGTAATGGTCGCTTCTTGCTTAATATTGTAAGTTGTTTGTGAGAAACGATACCCCTTGTTATTGTAGTGATCAGTCACACGCAAGCGACCCGACTCATCATACCAATCCACAGCTTTAACTAGACGCTGATGAGCAGGATGCGCATAGTGAATATGGCCACGTTTCTTATCAAAACGGAAGATTTCCGCGTTGCTATTTGTTCCTAAAATTTCCCAATAATCAGGCACGGGTACTTGATTAAAGTAAAGTGCAGAACCCTGAACCTTATCAAAGCCTGTGAAAAAAAGGTAAGGTGAGGTCACATCGCTAGGTAGAAAGCCATTATCTGAAAGACAAACTGTTGTATTCACATAGCCAGCGACAATCAGCGAGTAATGGAGATCCCAACTACCTTGACTATAGTATTCAAATAAATTAATCATGATCAGTCATCTCCCTTACTAAGTTAAGCCACTTCTGCTCGATTTCCTCTGTCAAAAAGCCTTTAGCGATATCATAAGAGACTTGATGAATATGATCTAAATCTGAACGATTGAAGAAAGCTACAATTTTCTCTGCCAAGGCTGCTACAATAGCAGGCTCATCATCTTTTTCAAATCGAGGGATTAAGTAACCATTTTCATTATCCTTGATAAACGTTTGGTTTCCATAACGGACATCAAAACCAATCATACCAAGGCCCGAACCAACAGCTTCTAGAAGTGTCAAGCCAAAACCTTCACTCTTAGAACCTGATAGGTAAAGTTCGTAATCCTTGTAGACTTCTATTAAATCCTGGTGACCCTTGAGATGGATGTAATCCTGAGCTTGATTTTCCTCGATGATTGCCTTAAGCTTGGCTTCTTCAGCACCTGTACCAAAGATATCAAAGTTAACTTGTGGCAGACTTTCTTTAGCCTTGACAACAGCCTTAACCAGCCAATCCACGTGCTTTTCATTGGCCAAACGTGAAGCTGTGATGATTGAGAATGGTTTACGCTCTCCTTCAGGCTCTCTCAGTTTATCCACACTTCCCACAGGAATCGTTACGATATGAGGTTTAAATGGTGTATATTTGTTGAACTGATCTAGCATAATGCTACGTTGACACTCTGTCGCTGTGATGAAGAAATCAACCTTATCTGCATTGCTGAATTGGTACTCATAGAAGTTATTCCAAAGAATAGTCTTGTCTGTCACAGCATTTTCACTAAAGTGCTCTGCATGGACAACAACTCCAAGCTTAGCTGGTTTAGTATTACGGAAAACAGCCTGTCCTGTACCAGTTGCACGGTCCAAAATGACAATGTCTTGATCGGTTAGACCTAGTTGAGACATAAAGTAGGCAATAAACTCCTGCTTGGAAGACAAAATCTTATCTGGGAAACGGAAGACACTATCCTTACCATCAACAATCTCATCGTAAGCAATACTGCCATCTTCATTGAAGAAACGGCGTTGATAGAGGTGAGCCTTATTATCTACCGGTGTGTAGTACTCTGTAAACATCTTAGTATATGAATAAAAGTCTTTACGAATTAGGCAGCCACGCGATACTTTTTCCACACGATGGACAATATCTTCACCCTCTTTACGCAAATAAGCGGCGTAAAAAATATCTTCCTTGGTACAAAAGAGTTTAACCACTTTGCCATTAATCTCACGACGCGTAATGTCATAAGGAATTTCCTTTTCCAAATCCTTGACAGTATAGGTCGTTGGGGCAATCTTAAGGTCTGTAAAATAGCTGTAAAGCCAGATGATATCTTCATCTGAAAATCCCATGTTACGGGTCAAATCAGAAAGATTGTCCTGCAAGAACATATCCATAAAGACAAACTTAGCCTTAATACCTGTGTTTTTAAAAATTGTAGAACGGTAGGCCTGGGCATACTCAACACCACTTGATGCCCAACCGATTCCTAAATTGATGTTATAAACAGTCATGCAGTTTCCTTTCTAGGTAAAAGTTCAACAGCGACATTTCTTTTCCGATATAGCTAACTCTAATGATACCTGGGCGATAACAAACTGTCCCTATATACTCTTAGACTAAAGTAAGTCTTCAATAAGTGTATCCACTTCGTCTTGCGCTTCTTCAATAGGTGTGATTTCAGTCACCATGATTCCTGCAACCGCACGTTCAACTAATCTTTCAACATCCATACGACCTTCATATCGTTCAACGTTCTTGATTTTTGGATTAGTTTTTGGACGGTCAGGTGCAAAAATAGTACAGCAATCCTCAAAAGGTTGGATTGAGATATCAAATGTGTCGATTTTTTGTGCCAAATCAATGATTTCCAACTTGTCCATAGTAACAACTGGGCGAATCACGGGCGTGCAGGTTACAGCATTGATAGCCTGCATAGACTCCATAGTCTGACTGGCAACCTGTCCAAGACTCTCACCATTGATGATCACGAGACCACCGCGTTCTTCACGAATTCGGTCTGTAATACGCATCATAAAGCGACGTGTCAGGGTCATCAAATAAGCCTCTGGTGCTTTTTCTTTGATTTCCTCTTGAATCTCAGTAAATGGTACTTCTATGAACTGAATATTACCACCAAACTTGGTCAACTTACGGGTCAAGTCTCGAGCCTTTTTAAGTGCACCAGGACTTGTATAAGGTGGGCTTGCAAAGTGAACAGCCTCGATATCCACACCACGTTTAAGGGCTAAATAACCTGCAACAGGCGAATCAATCCCACCTGAAAGCATGAGCATTCCTTTACCAGCAGTCCCTACAGGTAATCCACCTGCTCCCTTAATTTCTTCATGAGAAATATAAGCGGCCTCAGCACGAATTTCTACCTTCAGATTAACATCTGGCCCCTTCATCTGTGCCTTAATGCCAGGAAATGCATCAATTACAGCATTTCCTAAAGTAAGGTTGAGCTCGCGACTATCTAAAACAAAGTCGTGATCACTACGTTTGGCAGTCACCTTAAAGGTGAGGCCGTCACGATAGAGGCCAGTCATAATGTCTTGAACAGCTTTTTTCAATACTTCGACATCTTTTTCAAATTTGTAAACAGGGCTAAAGGCCTGAATCCCGAAAATCTGTTTCAAAGACTCTGCGACTGGTTCGTAGTCTGTGCCATTGAGATAGATGTGTCCACGGTCTCGATCAAAAGTCACTTTAACTTCTGGATAGATAGATAACACATCTTTGATGTTATTTCTAAGTTTATTGATAAAACGCATACGGTTTTTGCCCTTAGTTGACAATTCACCGTAGCGAACCATAATTTCTGAATACGTTAATGCCATTCCTTTTCCTTTTATACTTGAATTTAGTTTTCTTTTTTTATCAATCAAATCTTGCTATCTTACTTTTTGCGTCTTAGCATAGACCTGCTTGAAAATCGTGAGAAACTGTTCTACTTGTCCTATATCATTATCATAATCAAGACTGATACGAACAGCCGTTTGGGCTAACTTGGTTGGAATACCCATAGAAATGAGGGTCCCCGCTGGCTTACCTGCCTTGGATGAACATGCCGAGGTCGTTGAAATATAGATTTGATACTCTTCAAAAGCATGGACAACCACCTCACCACGAACTCCCTTAATTCCAAAGGTCAAAATATTGGGAGCAAAGTCTTCACCCTCGCCTGAGAAAATAATAATGTCCTCATACTTAGCCAATTCATCAAAGATAATCTTTTTCATCTTAGCAATTTTCGGAAGAGAAAACGCCTCTTTGTCAGTGACTAAGCGCAAGGCCTTAGCCATACTCGCAATGCCTGCTACATTTTCAGTCGTTGAACGAAGGTCTTTTTCTTGACCACCACCTGTTAAGAACGGCGTAATCTTTTTGCCAGCTTTCTTGTAGACAAAACCGACACCTCGAACGGCATGAAACTTATGACCAGAAAAAGTTGCAAAGTCAACACGGTCTGTTAAATAAGCTGATATAGGAATCTTCCCAATAGCCTGAACAGCATCCACATGGAAAGATATGGTAGGCTCATTAGCTAGAAGAGCTGAAATTTCTTGGATGGGTTGGATTGAGCCGATTTCGTTATTAACGGCCATAACCGAAACCAAGATAGTGTCAGGGCGTAATAGTCCAGCAAGAGCTTCCACATCTACGAAACCTTGTGCATTAACGGGTATATAGGACACTTCAAAACCATGCTCTGAAAGCCATTTAGCAGATTTTTTTACCGCAGGGTGTTCAATATCGGAAACGATGATATGTTTGCCATAAGGCTCTTTTTCGAAGGCCACACCCTTGATAACCCAATTGTCTCCTTCGGTTCCACCAGACGTAAAGAAAATCTCATCGGCTGATTTTCCAATGAGGTCCGCAACTTGCTTACGAGAAGCCTCCAAAATACGTGTCGCAGATGTTCCTAATTGGTGTAAACTGGATGGATTCCCAAAAATTTTCGTGGACACTTCCTGATAGGTTCTAAGTGCCTCTGGATAGGGCATGGTTGTGGCTGAATTATCAAAATAAATCATGTTTTTTCCTCAAATAATAGTTACTCCCTATTATAGCATAATTTTTTTAGCATTTTTTGAGAGAAAATCATATAATAGAGAGTACGAAATATTTTTAAGGAGAGAATCATGTCTGAAAATTACTCACGTCGTAACCATTCATCAAAAGAAGAAAAAAAATCTGCACCAAAGGTGACCAAACACGTTACAAAAGGCTTCACTGTCTTCCAAAAAGTACTCACTGTTATCGGGACAATCTTGTCAATCATTGTTGCTTCCATCACTATCATGAATTTCACATCATCTAAAAAAAAGGACACTTCTGATTCATCATCCAATCAGTCAACTGTGGTCATTAAAGAAGGCAACAATAAGACCCAAGAATCAAATGTCGCTTCATCTAGCCATGGCAATGCAACTGACTCAGAAACAGAGACAAGCAGCCAAGCTGGTAATAACACCTATTCTTCATCAGCAGACAAAACAACTGGTGGAAATACAACTACTTCTTCATCCGCAGCCACTGCAGACAAAACAACTGGTGGAAATACAACTACTTCTTCATCCGCAGCCACTGCAGACAAAACAACTGGTGGAAATACAACTGGTGGAAATACAACGGGCAATACGACAACTGGTGACGCCACAACTGGTGGCGCTGTTTCCAACTAAAACAAAGAAAAGGTTAGGAAACCCCTGACTTTTTTCTATAATCCTATGAACTATACAGAAACTCTAAATTTCATCCACTCCTTCAAAGGCAATGGACGTCGCCCCCAACTTAAACGTATGCGCTGGCTCCTGAAACAAGCTGGAAATCCTCAAATGCACTATCCAACAGTCCATATTGTCGGAACCAATGGTAAAGGCTCAACGACTAGCTACCTACAAAATATCCTAACAAAATCAGGCTATCAGGTCGGGACCTTTACCTCCCCTTATATTACTCGCTTTAACGAACGTATTAGTATCAACGGCACAGAGATTCCGGACAAGGATCTGATTAACATTGTTGAGAAAGCTCGAGTTTTTCTCAATGATTTAGAAAACAACACTGATTTAGGTCGACCAACGGAATTCGAATTGGTCACCTTACTCATGTTTCTCTACTTCGACCTTAAACAGGTTGATATTGCTATCATTGAAGCAGGGATTGGGGGACAGCTTGATTCAACCAATGTGCTTTCGCCGGAGCTTGTCATCTGCACTTCAATTAGCTTTGATCACACTGAAACTTTGGGCGATAGCCTAATAGATATTACTAGACATAAAGCGGGCGTCATGCGAGAAAACACTCCTATATTACTCGGTCGCGTTTCTGAAGAAGTTTCACATCTCTTCAAACAAAAATCCCAGGAACTTCAGGCTCCTATAGCAAACATTGATCGAGAAATCCAGCTTCTTTCCACAGACAATCAAACTCTTCGAGTTATTTATAGTGATTGGGAGAGCCCAAATCTTAGTCTCCCCATGCTAGGAAAACATCAGGAAAATAATACTGGCCTAGCTGTCACTGCTGCCCATCTCTTGACTCAAAGATTTCCTAAGATTACCAATCAAAGCATTCAAGATGGTATTTGTGACACACACTGGCCTGGTCGTAGTGAGTGGATTGGAAACAACATTTACCTAGATGGTGCCCATAATCCTCAAGGAATTGCCAGCCTAAAACAGGTATTAAAAGATAACTTTGCCAACCGTCGAATTCACATCCTCTTTGCAGGACTTCGACGAAAACCTTTGACTGACTTACTTGATGAGCTTAAAGACTATCATATAACAGTAACCTCCTTCAATTTCTTTGAGGCACTGCCCTTGGATGATTACCCTCAACACTTAGAACGCTCAACTGACTACAGAGACTGGTTAACCCAATCTGAGTCTGCAAATTCTGATAATTTATTTGTCGTCACTGGATCCCTTTACTTTATTTCAGAAGTCAGGAACTACCTAATCAACGAAAAAAAGGCCTAAAGGCCTTTTTTCGTTAAGACAAGCCAAAGTGACACAAAAGATATAGGTTACCATTTAGCCACAAAAAGTCTATCCATTTAAGTAGACAGACTTCACCTATTTATCTCATTGTTACAAACTCTTCTGAACCGGTTGGATGAATGGCAACCGTATTATCAAAATCAGCCTTAGTTGCTCCCATCTTAATAGCCACAGAGAATCCTTGAATCATCTCATCGACACCATACCCAATACCGTGAAGACCGATGATTTTTTCATCCTCACCTAGCGTTACTAATTTCATGGTTGACAGCTGACGATTATCCCCAAGAGCCGTATACATTGGAGTGAAACTAGATTTATAGACCTTGATATTCTCTGCACCATATTTAGCAATTGCCTTTTCCTCAGTCAACCCAATAGCACCAATGGCCGGATGACTAAAGACCACAGTAGCTACATCTGTGTAATCAAGCTTAGCATCAACTTTATTATTGAAAAGTCGCTCTGACAATTGTCGACCAGCCTTCACTGCAACTGGAGTCAAATCAAGTTTACCAGTCACATCTCCAAGAGCATAGATACCAGGAACAGATGTGTTTTCAAACTCGTCTGAATAAATGTTACCTCGTTCAGTCAACTCAACGCCTGTCTTTTCAAGACCAAAGCCAGAAGTATTCGCTGCACGTCCGACAGCCCAGATAAGGCAATCAACTGTAATAGTTTCTTCATTGTCAAAGCTAATAGTCAGAGAATCGTCTGCATTTTTCACTACCTCTGTTGCATTAGCATGCATATGAAGTGTAGGGCCAGACTTAGCCATCTCATCAACTAAAACATCGATAATGTCTTTATCAAAGGTACGCAATGGGCGATCCTTACGAACAAATAGGTGAGTATCACTGCCAAGAGCATTGAGAACGCCGGCAACTTCGACTGCGATATAGCCAGCACCAATAACAGCTGTACGTTTTGGCACCTCATCTAGCTCAAAGAAACCATCTGAGGTAATTCCGTATTCACTGCCTGGAATATTTGGATAAAGGGGATGACCACCTGTTGCAATTAGGATATGTGGTGCTGTATAAAGCTCGCCCGCTACTTCAACCGTATGAGTGTCAACAAATCTTGCATACTCGTATACACGTTCAACGCCATTGCTATCAAAACCACGCTCATAAGAACCATGGATACGGTCGATATAAGCCTGACGATTGGCCTTAAGCGTTGCAAAATCAAATTTATTAAGCGTCACATCAAAACCATACTCGCCTGCATAACGGTGAAGGGTTTCAGCAACCTGAGCACCATACCACATGACCTTTTTAGGCACACAACCTACATTAACACAGGTACCACCGACCTCTTTCCCTTCAAAGAGAATAACCTTAGCACCATGCATAGCAGCACGATTGGCACTGGCAATACCACCAGAACCACCACCAATGACAATATAATCGTATTCTTTTACCATATTTTACCTCTTATGTTTCTTTATACAGCGTATTAGCTACTAGATAAGCCATTTCTGCCTAAATTTTATCATAAAATAGGTACCCTGACAAAAATCTGCTACGACACAAAAAACAATCCCGTCACAACGAGATTGTTCTGTCAAATCTTATTTATCAAGTGGTTTGCGAAGGAATCCGAAGAGGATACCTGATACCACAGCACCAATCAAGATGAAGATAAGGTAGAGAAGAGCATTTGATGTGAGGGCAATAACGAAGATACCTCCGTGTGGTGCCATCAATTTGATTCCTGCCATACCTACAAGAGCACCTGTAAGGGCTGAACCGACGATAAAGCTTGGGATAGCGCGTGCTGGGTCAGCTGCACCAAATGGAATCGCACCTTCAGTGATGAATGAGAGTCCCATAACAATGTTTGTCAAACCAGAGTTGCGTTCTTCTTCAGTAAATTTATCTTTAAACAAGAGTGTCGCTACAAAGACTGCCAATGGAGGAACCATACCAGCTGCCATAACTGCTGCCATGACAACTGAACCACCTGAAGTTACTGTTGCTGCGAGAGTACCTGTACCAAAGACGTAAGCTGCTTTGTTGACTGGTCCACCCATATCAACTGCCATCATACCTCCAACAAGGAGACCAAGGAGAACTGCTGAGCTTCCTGACAAGCTTGACAAGAAGTTATTAAGACCAGTATTAATTGCTGCCATTGGGATATTGACTGCTAACATCAAGAAACCTGTAGCAAATACACCAATAAGTGGTAAGAGCAAGATAGATCGGATTCCTTCCAGAGCACGTGGAATACCTGCCAAGAGTTTGCGAAGAACAAGGATAACACCACCTGCAAGGAAACCACCAACAAGAGCTCCAAGGAAACCTGAAGATACACCGGCAAGTGAAAGGGTTGCTTTACCACCTGCAGCAAACGGAACTCCACCAAAGGCAGCACCACTTGAAGCGATAGCACCAGCTACGAAACCTGAAACCAAACCTGGTTTCTCAGCGATAGAGTAAGCAATGTAACCTGCAAGCACTGGAAGCATAAAGCCAAAGGCAGCGCCACCAATTGCTTTGAATTGAGCAGCAATTTCGTGGTAAGAACCAAGTTGTGACAATTGATCTTTAGGAACACCCATGATTTGGTCAAGCAAGAAGGCAAGCGCAATCATGATACCACCACCGATAACGAATGGAAGCATTTGTGATACCCCACTCATTAAGTGTTTATAGAAGGCACCACCGAGGCTCAATTTCTCTGTTGATTCTTGAGCAGCTCCGGCATTTTCAGCGTGGAAAACTTCAGCTTTACCGTCCAAGATGTTTTGGATTAATTCTTGAGGTTGACGAATAGCTGCAGCAACTGGTTTAGAAATCAATTTCTTACCATTAAAGCGTGCTGTTTCAACTGCCTTGTCCGCTGCAATGATAACACCAACAGCCTTGTTGATTTCTTCAGCGGTCAATGGTGTTCCAACACCTGAGGCACCGTTAGTTTCAACACGAACATTGACACCCATTTTTTCACCTGTTTTAATCAATGATTCTTCAGCCATGTAAGTGTGAGCAATACCGGTCGTACAAGCTGTTACTGCTACAATAAGTGGTTTGTCGCTTGAAGCTGCTTCTTTAACAGCTTGTGCTTTCTTAGCTTCCTCAGCTTGCGCTTCTTCTTCGCCAATATTAAACGCTTCAATCACTTCATCCGCAGATGTTACCTGACGCAAGCGGTCTGCAAAACCATCTTGCATGAGGTATTTTGACAATTCAGCAAGTGCAGCCAAGTGAATGTCATTTGCCCCCTCTGGAGCTGCAATCATAAAGAAGAGATCGGTAGGTTGACCATCAAGTGATTCGTAATCCACACCTTTATTAGATTTAGCAAAAAGTACAGTTGCTTCTTTTACTGCAGCATTTTTACTGTGTGGCATAGCAATTCCATCACCCAAACCAGTTGATGTTTGTGCTTCACGAGCCATAATGCCTGATTTGAAAACATCAAAGTCAGTCACGACACCATTATCAACCAAGCTGTTAATCATTTCATCAATAGCAGCTTCCTTTGTAGTTGCTTGAAGGTCGAGCAACATGACTTTTTTGTTCAGTAAGTCCTGAATTTTCATAGTTTTTCTACCTCTACTTTATTATATGTTTCTTTAATAAATTCAATTGTCGCCAAATCATCTGAGAAAGCTGTAGATGTTCCACATGCTACCCCCCACTTGAGAGCCTCAATTGGGTCCCCTGATTTGACAAATTCACCAGTGAAACCAGCAACCATTGAGTCACCTGCACCAACAGAGTTCTTCACTTTTCCCTTGATTGGTTTGGCAAAGTATGCAGCCTCTGGTGTGACAAGCAGAGCTCCATCACCTGCCATTGAAATAATAACGTTTTGCGCCCCCTTAGCAAGAATTTCACGCGCATATTTTTCAACATCAGCCAAACCATTAAGTTTAACATTGAAAATGGCTTCAAGTTCATGGTTATTTGGCTTAACCAAGAGCGGTTGGTAGACCAATGAATCAAGCAAGGTTTGTCCTTCAAAGTCACAAACTACCTGTGCCCCAGTTTCACGAACCAGTGGAATCAATTTGTTATAGACCTTGTTTCCAAGATTGCTTGGTGCAGATCCAGCAAAAACAACCACATCGTCAGCACTTACACTTGAAAGGATAGCTTCAAGCTCAGCTAACTGATAATCATTGATGACAGGTCCAGTACCGTTAATTTCAGTTTCTTGGTCAGCCTTGATTTTAACATTGATACGTGTATCTTGATCGACAGCTACAAACTTAGTTTTAATACCTTCAGCATCCAAACTATCTGTAACAAAACGTCCTGTAAAACCACCGATGAAGCCCGTAGCAGTATTGTCAATTCCTAAACGTTGTAGAATACGGCTGACATTAATACCCTTACCACCAGCGAATTTATCATCACTCTCCATACGGTTAACTTCACCAATCTCTACCTTGTCGATACGAACAATGAAGTCGATTGATGGGTTTAGTGTTACAGTATAAATCATACTTCAATAACCCTCGTTTTCTCTTTTAATTCTTTAAGGAGCCCTTCTTCCGAAGCATTTGTGATTATGGTTACTTTCTCAACCTCGGCTACCTTAGCATAGGTAATCTGACCAAGTTTAGAGGTATCAGCTAGAACATAGGCTTTTTGCGCATTAGCTATCACTGTTCGTTTAATAACTGCCTCTTCCATATCTGGCGTTGTGAAATAATTGGCATCAACTCCATTAGCACCAATGAAAGCACAATCAAAATTCAGTTGTCTGATTTGTTCCAGAGCTGTACTTCCAATAGAGGCATCTGTTGAATGTTTAACCTTACCACCAATAATCCTAGTACTAATACCGAGATCTACCAGCTTAACAGCATGATAGATAGAATTAGTCACAACCGTCACCTGACGATTGCTCAAATGTGGAATCAAAAGTTCATTCGTTGTACTAGCCTCAAGAAAAACGACATCACCTTCCTTAATCAAATCGGCAGCATAGCCAGCTAATTGAGCCTTTTCTTGAACATTTCTGATAGCTTTTTGGCTATTGGCAATTTCTTCCTTTAGACTATGAATACTTTCAGCACCACCATGAACACGTTTAAGTTTGCCATCTGCCGCTAACTCATCCAAGTCACGACGAATTGTCGACTCAGACGTATCACTTAATAAAACTGTCAGGTTTTCCAAAGTGACAAAACCATCTTGTTTCAACTGAGACAAGATAATCTGCTTACGTTCAGACTTTAGCATAGTCTCTCCTTCTGTAATCGTTTACAAAATCTATTATACTAAATTTATAATAGATGTCAATAAAGAACCTCAAAAAAAATCAAAATATTTCATTATAAAACGCTAACCTATCAAAATGAAGCAATTTGATAAGAAAGTTCATACATTTTTAACAGGGCTAATCTTTTCACTTTTACTACAAAATAAAAAAAGCCTTTCGGCTTTCTTATCTTATTTGGCTCTATAATTTCTGTAGTGGGTAAAACCTGCTAAGAAGTTATGGAGCTTTTGAGTATACAAAAAGTCCCATCTGACTTAAAATTTAAAGCGACGAAACCATAAATAGAAAGAATCATATGAGACAACTCTATCATACTACAGAATTAATCGGAATTAAAGACAAAAATATCACTTTAACTAAAGTTTTTCAACACGAGACACATATTGAGGTGCAAGCTACACTTGATTACACTCCTCCTAAGTGTTGTCATTGTCAAGGAAAACAAATCAAATACGACTTTTAAAAGCCTTATAAGATTCCTTTTATTGAGATTGGTGGACTCCCTAGTCTTATTCGTTTGAAGAAGAGAAGATTTCAATGCAAAGACTGCCATAAAGTGACGGTTTCTGAGACCTCCCTTGTTCAGAAGAACTGTCAAATCTCTGAATTAGTGAAGCAGAAAACAGCTCAACTCTTGCTTAATCGAGAAGCTTTGACGCACATCACTGAAAAACTTGCCATCTCGACCTCAACTGTGTATCGTAAGCTTAAACAATTTCAGTTCAAGGATGACCATTCTACCTTACCTGAAGTACTGTCTTGGGATGAATTCTCTTATCAAAAGGGAAAGCTAGCCTTTATTGCTCAGGATTATGAGACTAAGAAAATTATCACTATTCTTGATAACAGACGACAAACAACCATTCGTAGTCACTTTTTCAAATACTCTAAAGAAGCTCGAGAAGGGGTGAAAATTGTTACTATGGATATGTCTGGTAATTACATCCCTTTAATCAAAACTATTTTTCCCAATGCTAAAATTGTTCTTGACCGTTTTCACATTGTCCAACATATGAACAGAACGCTAAAACAGACACGCATTCAAATAATGAAATAATTTGAGAAGAAGTCTCTTGAATATCGTGTTCTAAAATATTACTGGAAACTCATTCAAAAGGATAGTCGAAAACTATTACCTGACGCCTTTTATTCGAGGACTTTCAGGGAAACCTTAACACCTAAAGAGTGTTTAGACAAGATTTTTAAACACAACAATTTTTTGGATTAATTCAGGAAGCTTTACCTCAACTCAATCACTCATTTAAAACAACTCTAACAACTTTAAAAAACGTATTTACATCGCTTTGAACAGCAAAAAAGCGAGAACATCATTTGTTCTCGCTAGAGCTTAACTTTGCCACCCTCTACAGTTGACAAAGAACCTCTTATTTGGCATAGTCAACCGCACGGAATTCACGAATGACTGTAACCTTAATATTTCCTGGGTAATCCAAGTTTTTCTCAATTTGTTCACGTATCTTGTGAGACAAGATCGTAACTTCATCATCTGAGATTTTATTTGGATGAACCATAATACGAATTTCACGACCAGCTTGAAGGGCGAAGCTTGTTTGAACACCGTCAAAGCTTGATGCAATCTCTTCCAAATCACGAAGGCGTTTGACATAATTCTCAACGGATTCATTACGAGCTCCTGGGCGAGCCGAACTCAAAGCATCTGCTGCAGCTACAATAACTGCAATCACACTCTCAGGTTCCACATCTCCATGGTGGCTGGCAATGGCATTAACCACGACTGGATGCTCTTTATACTTACGTGCAAACTCAGTACCAATCTCAACGTGACTACCTTCGACCTCTTTGTCAATAGCTTTCCCCATATCATGAAGAAAACCAGCACGACGAGCTAGAGCCACATTCTCACCCAATTCACTGGCCATAATACCTGCTAGTTTACCAACTTCAACTGAGTGACGAAGTACGTTTTGACCATATGAAGTACGGAACTGCAATCGTCCCATAATCTTGATTAGGTCAGGGTGGAGATTCATAGCCCCAATTTCGTAAGCTGCCTCTTCACCATATTCGCGGATACGGTTATCCATTTCCTTACGACTCTTCTCAACCAACTCCTCAATACGAGCTGGATGGATACGTCCATCCTTAATCAAGGCTTCGAGAGTCATGCGAGCAATCTCACGACGGACTGGATCAAAACCAGAAAGAACAACCACTTCTGGAGTATCATCGATGATAACATCAATACCTGTTAAGCTTTCAAGGGTACGAATGTTACGCCCCTCACGGCCAATGATACGACCTTTCATATTATCATCTGGGAGGTGAACAGTGGTTACGGTTTGTTCAGTAACATAATCCCCAGACAAACGTTGCATAGCTTGCGCCAACAAGTTTTTGGCCTTCTTATCAACAGTATCTTTGATCTGTGCTTCTGCATCTTTGATACGTGTTGCAATCTCATGAGTAAGATTATTTTCAGTCTCTGTTAAGATTACCTCACGCGCCTCTGCAATGGTCATTTGACCAATACGTTCAAGTTCAGCTTGCTTCTCAGCCTCCAACTGAGTCACATTCTCTTCACGCTCATTAAGATGTTTAGATTTGTCAGCAAGACTCTGCTCTTTTTTCTCGAGGGCGAGTTCTTTACTTGATAGATTTTCATCCTTACGATCAAGGCTGGTTGCACGTTCTGTTAAACGATTCTCCATTTGTTTAAGCTCTTGACGTTCAGATTTGAATTCTTCTTCAATATCTTCTCGATATTTTCTAGCTTTCTCTTTTGCCTCTAACAAGAGCTCTTTACGTTGAGCCTTACTTTCGCGTTCAGCAGTTACACGTAGATGATCTGCATCATGTTCTGCCTGACTACGAAGATTCACAGCGTCTTGTTCTGCCTTTAGCAAGATAGTTTCTGCTTGTTCCTTAGCTTTGCTAAGTTTGATAGAAATTGCTAAATATCCAACGACTAAACCAATGAGTGCAAAGACAACTAAAATTATCATGTTTATCATGTCTTTACCTCAACTTTTCTAAGGTTTCCCTAAAGAAAACCGCCTCTAGTTTATCATATTTATAGCTTTTTCTCAAATAAATACTAGAACTTTAAACTGATTTTGTGGTATCATAACTCTATAGAATAGGGAGGTATTACCATGCCAAAAGACGTTACTGTTGAAAGTTTTGAACTTGATCACACTATTGTAAAAGCACCTTATGTCCGTCTTATTTCAGAGGAAGTTGGACCTAAAGGAGATATCATCACAAACTTTGATATCCGTTTGATTCAACCTAATGAAAATAGTATTGATACAGGTGGTCTTCATACTATCGAACACCTACTCGCTAAACTGATCCGTCAACGTATCGATGGCCTTATTGATTGCTCACCATTTGGTTGCCGTACAGGTTTCCATATGATCATGTGGGGAAAACAAGATCCTACGGAAATTGCCAAAGTTATCAAATCTAGTCTTGAAGCTATTGCAAACGAAATTACTTGGGAAGATGTTCCAGGAACTACTATTGAATCTTGTGGTAACTATAAGGATCACAGCCTTCATTCAGCTAAGGAATGGGCTAAACTTATCCTTGAACAAGGCATCTCAGACCAAGCCTTCGAACGTCATACCGTCTAAAAAACATTGGGATATAATTCCCAATGTTTTTTAATATTTTCTAAAACGTTGATAACGCGCTTCAAGTAAGTCTTCTGTTGTTAATTGGCTTAATTCTGCCAACTCGTCTACGATGGCTGTCTTAATCCCTTCAATAATTTCACTAGTAAAATAGCCACGCTCTGGGATAACCTTATCAACGATTCCCATGTTAAGCAACTCGCCTGATGTAATCTTCATCAACTCTGCCGCCTCTTCTGAACGTGAGCCGTCTTTCCAGAGGATAGTTGCAAATCCTTCAGGACTCAAGATAGAATAGATGGTATTTTCAAGCATCCAAACCTTATCGGCTACTGCCAAGGCAAGAGCTCCTCCCGAACCACCTTCACCAATGATAATGGCAATAATTGGCACCTTAAGATCGCTCATTTCCATAAGGTTACGAGCAATAGCCTCACCCTGTCCACGTTCCTCTGCTCCGACACCAGGATAAGCACCTGCAGTATTGATAAAGGTAACAACTGGACGACCAAACTTTTCAGCCTGTTTCATAAGGCGAAGAGCCTTACGATAGCCCTCCGGATGAGGTTGACCAAAGTTACGATTGAGATTATCTTGTAGGTTTTTACCTTTTTGGATACCCACTACTGTAACGGCTTGGCCATTTAAGCGACCAATACCGCCGATAACGGCACCGTCATCACGGAAATTACGGTCACCATGAAGTTCGATGAAATCATCAAAGATTTCTTTAGCAAAGTCCAAGGCCGTTAAACGGCCTTGATCACGTGCTTCTTTTAAAATACGTGCTACGTCGCTCATTGAACACCTCCATGGAATGATAAGAGCGTGGCAATAGTATCAGCCAACTCTGTACGTTTGACAATGGCATCAACAAAACCATGTTCCTGAAGGAACTCGGCCTTTTGGAAATCATCTGGCAAAGTTTCACGAACTGTATTTTCAATGACACGACGACCTGCAAAGCCAATCAAAGTTTGTGGCTCAGCCAAGATGATATCGCCTTGCATGGCAAAACTTGCTGTAACCCCGCCAGTGGTTGGATCTGTCAAGACAGTCAAGTACAGCAAGCCAGCGTTTGAATGACGTTTTACAGCAGCTGAAATCTTAGCCATTTGCATCAAACTCATGATTCCCTCTTGCATACGGGCACCACCAGAAGCTGTAAAAATAACTACTGGAAGTTTTTCCAAAATCGCATACTCAAAGAGTTTTGTGATTTTTTCACCAACAACGGTTCCCATTGAAGCCATGATAAAGTTGGAATCCATGATAGCCAAGGCTGTTTTTTGTGCCTTTATAGTTGCAACACCCGTCACAACTGCTTCATCAAGACCTGTTTTTTCCTTGGTGGCAGCTAGCTTCTCCATATAACCTGGGAAATTTAATGGATTTTCAGTTTTAATACCTGTAAATAATTCTTGGAAAGATCCCTCGTCAACCGTTAAATCAAGACGTTCTTTTGCGGAAATACGGAAGGTATAAGAACAGTTTGGACAGATTTTAGCTTGTCCCAAGTCCTTTTGATAAATAGCTTGCTTACAGCCAGGACATTTGGCAAAAAGATCATCTGGTACTTCTGGCACTGGGTGATCAACCCCATTACGTACATAACGGTTAGGATTGATACGGATATACTTTTCTTTTCGATCAAATAATCCCATAAACTCTATCCCTCACGATTCTGATATTCTGGTAGGAAAGTTTCCATCAAGAATGATGTGTCATAATCCCCAGCGATAACGCTACGGTCTGAAATCAAATCTAACTGGAAGTCAGCATTTGTCACAACTCCATCGATTTCAAACTCGTAAAGAGCACGTTGCATCTTCATGAGTGCCTCAAATCGATTTTCTCCATGAACAATGATTTTTGCAATCATTGAATCATAGTAAGGTGGAATGGTATAGCCTGGATAGACAGCACTGTCCACACGAAGACCAACACCACCACTAGGTAGGTAGAGATTGCTAATTTTCCCTGGGCTTGGTGCAAAGTTGAACTTAGGATTTTCCGCATTGATACGACACTCAATGGCATGTCCCTTGATTTCAATATCATCTTGAGACACAGATAATTTTTCACCTGCAGCAATACGGATTTGTTCTTTAACAATATCCACACCACTTACAAATTCAGTAACTGGGTGCTCAACTTGAACACGAGTATTCATTTCCATAAAGTAAAACTGACCTGATTTTTCATCAAGAAGAAACTCGATAGTACCCGCATTTTCATAATTAACAGCCTTAGCAGCACGGACAGCCGCAGACCCAATTTCATCACGAAGTGTCTTACCAATGGCAACAGAAGGTGATTCTTCCAAGACCTTTTGGTTATTACGTTGAAGAGAACAGTCACGCTCACCTAGGTGAACAATATTACCATAGCTATCTCCCAAAATTTGAACCTCAATATGACGAGCTGGGTGAATAACTTTCTCAATATACATTGCCCCATTACCAAAGGATACTTTAGCTTCCTGTGACGCAGATTCGAAGGCAGGAGCCAACTCTTCTTTAGTGTTGACCTTACGAATTCCTTTACCGCCACCACCTGCAGAAGCCTTAAGCATCACTGGGTAACCTAGACGATTGGCAACTTCTAAAGCCTCTTCAGCCGTAAAGACTTCACCATCTGAACCAGGGATTACAGGGACATTAGCCCTAATCATTTCAGCGCGAGCATTGATTTTATCACCCATTTTGTCCATAATCTCACCTGAAGGACCAATAAACTTGATGTTCATTTCCTCACAGAGAGTAGCAAATTTAGAGTTTTCACTCAAGAAACCAAACCCTGGATGAATAGCTTGAGCCTCAGTTACAATAGCTGCTGACAAGACACGGTTCATATTCAAATAAGAATCAATTGATTTTGCCGGACCAATACAGATAGCTTCATCAGCAAGCATAGTATGGAGAGAATCCTTATCCGCCTCAGAATAGATAGCGACCGTTTGGATACCCAATTCACGCGCTGCACGGATAATACGCACTGCAATTTCACCACGATTGGCAATCAATAATTTTTTAAACATAAAACAAGATAACATCAGACATCTTTATGATAGTCTGTGTTGATTTCCTTTCTATGTGATAGACCAATGTCTAAAGAAAAATCCTTTCCGACTGTCGCCAGAAGGATTTTCACAAAACACTAGCTTCCAATAGCAAAAGTCAAAGTACCTGATGCAGCAAGTTTACCATCGACTTCAGCCTTAGCTTCAACAACAGCAATTGTTCCACGACGTTTAACAAACTTAGCTGTCATAACAAGTTGGTCACCAGGAACCACTTGTTTTTTAAATTTAACCTTATCCATACCTGCATAAAAGACTAATTTGCCCTTGTTTTCAGGTTTAGACAATTCAAGAACACCAGCTGTTTGCGCAAGAGCTTCCATGATGAGGACACCTGGAATAACTGGGTATTGAGGAAAATGTCCATTAAAGAAAGGTTCATTGATCGTTACATTTTTAATAGCTGTGATTTCGTCTTCTGAAACTTCTAGCACACGGTCAACCAAAAGCATTGGATAACGGTGTGGTAAAGCTTCACGAATAGCATTAATATCAATTGTCATTTGATGCGTACCAATCCTTTTCCGTAGTCAACAACTTCTTCATTCGCTACCAAGATTTCAGTAATAACACCATCTTTAGGTGCTGGTACTTCATTCATCACCTTCATTGCTTCAACGATAAGAAGCGTTTGACCTTTCTTAACAGTATCACCAACAGAAACAAAGGCTGGTTTTTCAGGTGATGGAGACAAGTAAGCCACACCAACAAGTGGACTTTCAACCACTTCACCTTCAGCAGCTTGAGCAGAAGCTTCTTCAACTGGTGTTGCTGGAGTTTCAACAGCGGCAGGTGCTGCTACTGGAGCAACTGGAACCTGAGGAGATGACGCAACCACTTCAACTGTAGGAGCTACTGGAGAAGTAGTTACTGAACTTGTTTGATTTTTACTCAAGTTCAACTCTTCTCCATTGTTTTTATATGAGAATTCACGCAAAGTTGAGGCATCAAATTGAGCCAACAAATCTTTAATTTCAGAAATATTCATAAATTAGCCCTCCCAACGTTTAAAGGCAAGAACAGCGTTGTGTCCACCAAAACCAAAGGTATTTGAGATTGCATACTCAATATCAGCTTCTTTACCTTCACCGTAAACAACATTAGCTTCAATGTAGTCAGACAATTCTTTTGTACCAGCAGTTTTTGGTACAAAGCTGTGACGAATAGCTTCAATTGTTGCAATAGCTTCAACAGCACCAGCAGCACCAAGCAGGTGACCTGTAAATGATTTAGTAGATGAAACTGGAACATCTTTACCAAGTACAGACACAATAGCACCACTTTCACCTTTTTCGTTGGCTGGTGTTGAAGTACCGTGAGCATTGACATAGTCAACATCTTCAGGCTTGATACCAGCTTCATTGATAGCCAATTTAATTGCTTTAGCAGCTCCTGAACCGTCTGGAGTTGGCGTTGTCATATGATAGGCATCACAGTTTGATCCGTAACCAACAATCTCAGCCAAGATGTTGGCACCACGTTTTTGCGCATGCTCCAAGCTTTCAATAACAAGAACCCCAGCACCTTCACCCATAACAAAACCATTACGGTCTTTATCAAATGGAATTGAAGAACGTTCTGGATCTTCTGTTGTTGAAAGGGCTGTAAGAGCGTTAAAACCTCCAATACCAATTTTAGTGATTGAAGCTTCCGCACCACCAGCCAAGACAACATCGTGAAATCCAAATTTAATTTCGCGGAAGGCTTCACCGATAGCATCATTGGCAGAGGCACAGGCAGTTGTCACTGATTTACATACTCCTTGAGCACCAATCTTAAGAGCAATGTTCCCTGCACCCATGTTTGAGAGAGCTTTAGGAATAAACATTGGCTTGATACGTTTCATACCACGTTCATACATGCGGATAATTTGATCTTCAAGTTCTTGTAAACCACCGATACCAGATGACACGATAACACCAACGCGATCACGATTTACTTCTTCCATATTAAGTCCTGAATTTTCAAGTGCTTCCATAGCAGCATAAATCGCATAAAGTGAATAAGTGTCCATACGGTTAGTATCTTTTTTCACAAAATACTTGTCGAATGGGAAATCTTGGATTTCACCAGCGTTAAAGACTGGGATTTCAGAAGCATCAAACTTGGTGATTGGCTTAATACCAATCTTACCGTCATGAAGACTGTTCCAAAAATCTTCTGGTGTATTACCGATTGGCGAGGTTACACCGTAACCTGTAACAACAACACGATTTGTAGACATGTATATTCTCCTTTTTCGGATGGATATTTTAGTATATGATTTTTTGATAATGAAAATCAATTATTGCATGGTCATACCACCATCAATAGCGATTGTTTGACCTGTAAGATACTCTTGCCCTGCTAAGAAAGCCGCAACTTCTGCCACTTCTTTTGCCTGACCAATACGTTTCATTGGTACTTGAGCAATCATAGCGTCTTTCATTTTCTCTGGGATTGCATCAGTCATATCAGACTCAATGAAACCAGGAGCAATAGCATTAACACGAACACCACGAGCTGCAACTTCACGTGCTACTGATTTAGTGAAACCAATCAAACCAGCTTTTGAAGCCGAATAATTAGCTTGACCAACATTTCCCATAAGACCTACAACAGATGACATATTGATAATGGCACCTTGACGAGCCTTAGACATTGGTTTCAAGACTGCCTGTGTCATATTGAAAGCACCAGTCAAGTTGATTTTCAAGACGCGTTCAAAATCTTCTTCAGTCATCTTCAACATCAACTTATCGTTGGTGATACCAGCATTATTAACTAGTACATCAACACTTCCAAGTTTTTCAATGGCTTCTGCTACCATACGTTTAGCATCCTCACCATTAGAAATATCACCTGAGATACCAACAACAGTTACACCATAGTCCACAAATTGCGCAAGCAAGTCCTCAGAAATTTCAGAACGTCCATTTAGGACAACGTTGGCACCAAGACTAGCAAATTGATGTGCCACAGCTAATCCAATACCACGTGTTGAACCTGTTACAAAAACATTTTTATTCTTAAGTTCCATGTTTACCTCGTTTTAAGCATTAAGAAGGGCATCAAGACTAGCTTGATCTTCAACATTTTGAGTTGGTAAGGTTTTATCAATTTTCTTCAAGAAACCTGACAAGATTTTTCCTGGCCCAATCTCAATCACTTCATCTACACCAAAATCTTGGATAGTGGCAATCGAATCATAAAAACGTACAGGTTCCATCACCTGACGAGCCAAAAGAGCTTTAACGTCTTCTGACTTCATAATTTGAGCCTCAGTATTACCTACCAATGGGAGGACAAAGTCATTGAATGACACTTTTTCTAGTTCTGCTGCCAATTTTTGACTAGCTGATTCAAGTAAAGCTGTATGGAATGGGCCTGATACATTAAGAGGAATCAAGCGTTTTGCACCTGCTTCTTTAAGTAATTCTACAGCATAATCAACAGCCCCAACTTCACCACCAATTACAATTTGTGCTGGGGTATTATAGTTGGCAGGCGTTACTACACCCTTTTCAGAAGCTTCTTGACAAATCTCTTCAATCAAATTTGGATCTGTGTTCATGACAGCAACCATTTTTCCAGTTCCAGCTGGAGCTGCAGTTTCCATGAATTCCCCACGTTTAGCAACTAAGGCTACTGCATCTTCAAATGAGAGGGCACCAGCTGCAACCAGGGCAGAATATTCCCCAAGAGAAAGTCCAGCAACAATATCAGGAGCAATACCATTTTCTGCCAAGAGACGATAAATAGCAACTGACGTTGTCAAAATAGCTGGTTGAGTATAGCGTGTTTGATTAAGTTTTTCTTCGTTAGAATCAATCAATTCACGTAAATCATAACCTAAAATACGACTAGCCGTATCAAATGTTTCTTTGACAATGGGATATGCCGCATACAAATCACTTGCCATACCCAATTTCTGAGCTCCTTGACCACCAAATAAGAAAGCACGTTTTGTCACTATCATAATCCTTTCGATGTTTTTAGACGTTTACATCTGCCCAACGAGCAGCTTCTTCTTTAATTACCTTTGCAGCACCTGTGTACAAATCTTCTAAGATTTCTGCACACGTTTCTTCTTTACGAATAAGACCTGCAATTTGTCCAGCCATAACTGAACCATGTTCCACATCTCCATCAACAACGGCATTACGAAGTGCACCTTCACCAAGCTCTTCAATTTCCTCTTGAGTTTTCTTACCAGCTAAGAAATCTTTTTCGGCCTGATTGTACTCTGTAGCCAACTTATTCTTAATGGTACGAACAGGGTGTCCTACAACAGAAGCGGAAATCACAGTATCGATATCTTTAGCCTTCAAAATCTTATCCTTGAAGTTTTGGTGAGCGTTAGATTCTTTGGCAACAGCGAAACGCGTACCAACCTGCACAGCTTCTGCTCCAAGCATGAGAACAGCAGCCATACCACGTCCATCAGCAACACCACCAGCCCCAATAACCGGGATAGATACCGCATCTGCAACTTGTCGAACAAGAGCCATAGTTGTCAATTTACCGATGTGACCACCAGCTTCCATACCTTCTGCAACAACAGCATCCGCTCCAAGTTTTTCCATGCGTTTAGCAAGTGCAACTGATGGGATAACTGGAATAACTGTGATACCGGCTTCGTGGAAACGTTCCATATATTTACCTGGGTTTCCTGCACCAGTTGTAACAACTTTTACACCTTCTTCAATAACAAGGTCAACAATATCGTCAACAAATGGCGACAAAAGCATAATATTAACACCGAATGGTTTGTCAGTGATTTGTTTCACCCTGTCAATATTAGCTTTTACCACTTCTTTAGGGGCATTACCGCCACCAATAATTCCGAGTCCACCAGCATTTGAAACGGCTCCAGCCAAGTCACCATCAGCAACCCAGGCCATACCACCTTGGAAGATTGGATATTTAATTCCTAACAGTTCTGTAATACGAGATTTCATTTTTCACCTTTTTTCGATTTTCTAATCAAATAAATAGTTTAATAATCAAAGTAATTTTATAAACAAATGAGAATATCCCTAATAAGAATATTCTCTATGCCCTGCTTATTTAGTTTTCTCTTCTACGTAAGCAACAAGGTCACCAACCGTGTTAAGACCTTCTTCAGTTTCGATTTGAATATCGAATTCATCTTCGATTTCTGAGATAACTTGGAATACATCAAGTGAATCAGCATCAAGTTCGTCAAAAGTAGTTTCTAATTTTACTTCTTCTGCATCTTTCCCAAGTTCTTCAACAATGATTTCTTGTACTTTTTCAAATACTGCCATTTTATTTTCTCCTTTAAGATAAATATATTTCTTATAATCTATGCTGGTGCATAATTTATATAACTAGATTTTAACAATTAGACTGCCCCATGTCAAACCCCCTCCAAAACCTGAGAGAAGAATTGTTTGATCACTGCCTAACTTAAGAGTCTCATTCGCCACATTCTCAGAAAGCAAGATTGGAATACTTGCTGCACTGGTATTACCATAAGACATCATGTTAGCCAGAAATTTATCACGACTAACATCAATTTTCTTAGCCATAGTATCCAAAATACGAATATTAGCTTGATGAAGAAGGAAGTAATCAGGTTCACCTTTTTCTTCAACCAATGCTTTAATACTCTTCGAAACAGTCTTAACAGCAAAATCAAAGATTGCTTTACCATCCATTTGCATATAGGGATTAGGCTGCTCAGTACCATCAGAATAAGGCGAAATAACTGCAGAAGCTCCCGACTCAAGACCGCCCTTGCTACCGTCGGTATTTAAAGATTCACCAAAAAAGTGTTCTTCTTCAGATTCTTCTAATAAAACACCGCCAGCCCCATCTCCAAAAAGAACTGCTGTTGCACGATCAGACCAGTCTAAAGTTTTTGAAAGAACTTCAGCACCAATAACTAAACCTTTTTTGTAAGCTCCTGACTTTATCAATTTTTCTGCGGTTGCCAAAGCGAAGACAAAACCACTGCATGCCGCAGTAATATCAAAAGCGAAGGCATTAACTGCTCCAATTGTTCCTTGAACACGTGCTGCCACTGACGGCATTGAGTTATCAGGAGAAATCGTTGCAACTAAAACAAAGTCTAGCTCTTCAGGAGATAATCCCGACTTTTCCAACAGCTGATAAGCAACATTGGTAGCTAAATCACTTGTATTCTCATTTAATGAAATGCGACGTTCTTGAATCCCTGTACGTGAGCGAATCCACTCATCACTGGTATCCATGATTTTAGATAGGTCATCGTTGGTCACGACCTGAGCAGGTGCATAATGGGCAACCTGACTAATTTTTGCAAATGCCATTATTTCAACTCCTCAAGAAAGGCATGGAGATTTTCCAAACCTTTGCTCATAACCTTTAATTCCTCGTCGTTAAAGCCTTCTGTAATCCGCATCACCATTGATTTATGGAAACCACGGTGAAGACGATATACCAGACGACCTTTTTTAGAAAGTGATAGATGGACCACACGACGATCAACAGATGATCGCGTACGAATAATATATCCTTTCTTTTCAAGTTTATTGAGAGAAGTTGTTACAGTACCAAGGGTTAACATAAGCTCTCTAGCAACTGCACTTGGTGTCGTATCTGGATGTGTGCCAATAACATCAATGGTATGCATTTCCTTGAGGGAAATATCATTAAACTTTGAATTTTTCAAACTTGCTTCTTCGATAATAACGACGTTATTAAAAATATCAACAAGATAGCCATTAATTTTATCGTAATTCACACCAGACTCCTTTCAATAAGATTTGATTATCAAATTATATCAGACTCAAACTAATTTAGCAAGTCCAATTTGAAAGCTTTAGTTTTAATTTCTGAAAACAAGTTTATTTTCCTTTGAATTTAGGGCGGCGACGTTCACTATAAGCACGTACACCTTCTTTAAAGTCCTCTGTAAATGCAAGAGATTTCTGCAAATCAAGCTCTAGCTTAGCGTATTTTTCCCAACCTGCAAATTCAGATTCCCAAACCATTTCTTTAATTGCTTTGAATGAATTAACTGAAGAACGATTTAATTTCTTAATCAATTGACTCACTGTTTTCTCAAGTTTTTCTGAATCGACTACCTTGTAAGCAATCCCCCAATCTAAAGCTTTCTCAGCTGACACAGGCTCTCCTGTCATGGTAATTTGAGTAGCACGATTAATACCAATTGAACGAGTCAAAAGGTAAAGACCACCAGCATCAGGGGCCAAACCAACACCTACAAAAGCTTGAATAAATTTAGCTTTTTCAGATGCAATTGTGAAATCTGCTGCAACTGCTAAGTTAGCAGCGGCACCTGCACAGGGCCCATCAATAACCATGATGACTGGCTTAGGCAATTTTTTAAGAGCAAAAGATATTTCATTCACTTGCTCAGCAATACGAACCAAAGATTGTACATCAGCCACAGCAACAGCTTTTTTCATTTGATCAAGGTCTCCACCAACAGAAAAGACTTTCCCCTTAGCATTGATAACCAAGAACTTCACAGATGCATCTTCCCCTGCTTCCTCGATTGCAGCCATAATCTCATCACAAACTTGAATGTTAAATCCATTTTGCACTTCAGGGCGATTGAGAGTTAATGTTGCCACTTCCTCTTCAACACTATAAAGAATTGTTTCGTAAGCCATTTTAGCACTCCTTCCGATAACTAGTTACTATATCAAAACCGCATGTTATTTAATTTTTTATCACAATTTTATTTGATATATAGATAATTTGATAATCAAATCATAAGTCGTTATTTCCTAGTATACCATAGTCCACCTAAAGGTCAATATAAACTTATAATTTTTTAATTTGATACCTCAAAACACCGAGGAGACAAGCTCGGTGTTGTTTTCTATTTTATTAAGTCTAAAACATCTGTAAGACTATCCAATAAACCTTTTGCAGCACTTTGATCCATACCAAACCGATTATCTCTAATCGCCCAGACCTCTACATCTGCAGCTACCCCAGCAGCAATTCCTTTTTCACTATCTTCAATGATAAGAGCACGACTTGCTTGCACGTTTAATTGCTTTAACGCTGTCAAATAAATCTCTGGATTGGGTTTACTCTCTTTGAATTCCTCTCCTGAGAGAACAATATCAAAGAAACCTTGCAAACGATTTTCCTCCAAAGCTCTAAAGATATCTGCTTTCACTGAGCTAGAGGCTAAGCCTATTTTCAACCCTTGAGATTTCACTTCATTTAAAACCTTTAAAACATCAGGAAAAATTAATTCTTTATAGGGTAAGGGATTATTTTGTTTATAAGTATTGTACTCTTCTTGTAAAGTTAACACATCCCACTTATCATAATCATCTCTAAGAATATTTTCCCAAACCTGCTTAGTATTTCCACCTATAAAGAAAGACGGGGGTAAATGATCTATTGAAATACCCTTTTGGCCTAAAAAACTTGCCCGTCGATCATAATAATATTTTTCAGTGTCAAAAAGGACACCATCCATATCAAAAATAATTGCCTCTACCACGGGACATCCTCCTTTTCTTCCTTTATTGTATCATAATCAGACTAAATCTTACTCGCTTTTAAAAACAATGTGACAAATTATCAGAATTTTGCTATAATTGTAGAATAATTTATAATTTTTTTGGAGTAACTATGAAAGTCATCAAATTTGGCGGAAGCTCACTCGCTTCAGCAATACAATTAGAAAAAGTCTTAAACATTGTAAAATCTGACCCTGAACGCCGCTTTGTCGTTGTCTCTGCCCCTGGTAAACGTAACGATGAGGATACCAAAGTTACAGACGCCCTAATTAAATACTACAAACACTATATAAAGGGTGCGGATGTTAAAGCTGACCAAGAATGGATTATTAACCGCTACCAAGCTATGGTTGATGAACTAGGTTTCAAATCAAAAGAGATGGTAAAAATTGCCAAAGCTATTACTGACCTCGCTACGCTTCCCATCGAGGATAACGATTTCCTCCATGATTCCTTCCTAGCTGCTGGAGAGGACAATAATGCAAAATTAATTGCTGAATATTTCCGCAATAACGATATTGAAGCACGCTACGTTCATCCTCGCGAAGCTGGTATCTTGGTCTCAAGTGAGCCAGGCAACGCCCGTATTCTTCCGGGTTCATATGATAAGTTAGAAGAACTTCGTGAATCAGATGAGGTTCTGATTATTCCTGGATTCTTTGGGGTCACCTCTGATAATCAAATCTGTACATTCTCACGAGGAGGCTCTGATATCACAGGCTCTATCATAGCGGCAGGTGTTAAAGCTGACCTATATGAAAACTTTACAGATGTAGATGGTATTTTTGCAGCCCACCCAGGTGTGGTACATGAACCGCACTCTATTCCAGAGTTGACTTACAAAGAAATGCGTGAGTTGGCATATGCTGGATTTTCGGTTCTTCATGATGAAGCTCTCCTCCCAGCATATCGTGGTAAGATTCCATTAGTTATCAAAAACACCAATAATCCGGACCACCCAGGCACACGTATTATTCTTGAACACCAGGGAGCAACTGTTCCAGTTGTTGGTATTGCTAGCGATGACAAGTTTGTCAGCATCAATATGAGTAAATACCTCATGAACCGCGAGGTAGGTTTCGGACGTAAGGTGCTACAAATCTTGGAAGATTTAAACATCCGTTGGGAACACATGCCTTCTGGAATTGATGACCTTTCAATCATTATTCGAGAACGTGAACTTACCCCAATCAAAGAACAAGAAATCCTCTCTTATTTGACGCGTGAACTTGGTGTTGATGAAGTTGAAATTGAACATGGCCTTTCTATCCTAGTGATTGTTGGTGAAAATATGAGAGACCACATCGGTGTTACAGCGACAGCAGCCAAAGCACTCTCTGAAAAAAACATTAACCTTGAAATGATTTCTCAGGGATCAAGTGAAGTTTCTGTAATGTTTGTAATTGAAACTGAACAAGAGAAAGAAGCCGTTAGAGCGCTCTATGACGCATTTTTCCGTAGCAACAACTAATTTTATAACCTATCTCCTACAAAGGATAGGTTTTTCTTTATAATGAAAATATAGTCAACTCTCACGATACCTAGTCTAATAATAAATTTTCTAATCAATAACGCACAATTTATTCCAAATCAAAAAGCACTAACTTTCGTTAGTACTCTTTTTACAAGATATTTTCGTAAGTTTCATGAACGGCATCTGGCCAAACTGAAGTTTGAACCTCACCTATATGTTTTTTACGTAGCAAGAACATAGCCATACGTGATTGACCAATACCACCACCAATTGTTAGTGGGAATTGGCCATGTAACAAGGCTTGGTGCCAATCCAATTTCAAACGATCTTGGTCACCAGTAATTTCAACCTGACGTTTAAGTGCATCTTCATCAACACGAATCCCCATTGATGATAACTCAAAAGCATGTCCTAATTGCTCATTCCAAACCAAAATATCTCCATTCAAACCATGATAACCCTTCTCAGACTCAGTTGTCCAGTCATCATAGTCAGGTGCACGACCATCATGGGGCTTCCCGTCAGGAAGAACACCACCAATACCAATCAAGAATACAGCACCATATTCTTTAGTTATGGCATTTTCACGCTCTTTCGGTGTCAAATCAGGGTACTTCTCAACAAGCTCTTCTGAATGGATGAAAGTAATTTTCTTAGGTAAGACGGCTTCAATATCGTAACGCGCCTCAACAGCAAGCTCAGTCAAACGAATAACTTTGTAGATTGTCTCGACGGTTTCCTTCAAATACGCAATATTACGATGTCCATCAGGAATAACCTTTTCCCAATCCCATTGGTCAACATAAACGGAGTGTGTTGCATCCAATGAGTCTTCATCTGGACGAAGAGCCTTCATATTAACCACGAGCCCTTCACCTTCATTAAAACCAAAACGAGCCAAAGTATGGCGCTTCCATTTTGCTAATGAGTGAACAACTTCGTATGTTGCGTCAGGAATCTGAAGTACATTAACAGTTACAGGATTTTCAATACCATTTAAATTATCCTGCATACCATCCCCGACCTTACTCAAAATAGGCCCTTGCACTTCAACGACGTCAAGTTTATCAATTAAATACCGTGTGAAAGTATTTTTTACAAAAGAAATTTCCTTTTGTTGATCAATGAAGCTCTTCTTCATACGCTCCTCCTTTAAAAAATCGATAGTCCTATTATACTCCTATTTTTTAGAAAAATAAAGAAATTTTCCAATAATTTTGAAAATTTTTGTTTATCATGTTAGTTTTTATTACATTTCTTAGTCAGCTTTACAACTGCTTCTGTCCGAGCAGTGTGAGGAAACATATCTACTGACTGAATATAGTTCACATCATATACCTTAGCTAAAGAAACTAAATCTCTTGCCAAAGTAGATACATTACATGAGACATATACCATTTTTTTGGGAGTATATTCCAGTATAGTTTTAAGTAACTTACTATCCAAACCCGTTCTCGGTGGATCTACAATAAGAGCATCCGCTCGATACCCTTCCTTATACCAGCGAGGAATAATATCTTCAGCTTTTCCTACCTCATAGTGAGCATTATCCAGTCCAAGTGACTCAGCATTTTTTCTAGCATCTTCGATAGCTTCCGGAATAATATCCATTCCCCGAATGGTGCTCACTTTTTTTGCAAATGCAAGTCCAATAGTACCAACACCACAATAAGCATCAATAAGGTGTTCAGACTTATCGACTTCCAAAGCTTCAACTGCCTGACCATAGAGCACTTCAGTTTGCTTAGGATTCAACTGGTAGAAGGCACGAGGAGAAAGTGCGAAGTTATAGTCTAGAACCTCTTCTTGGATTGTATCTTGACCCCAGATAATTTCCGTCTCTTGGCCATAAATCTCACTGGATTTCGAATAGTTATAATTGACAGCAACTGTTACAATTTCAGGATAACTTAAAGTTAACTCCTTCACCAACTTAGTCAAAGAAACAGGATTAGATGTTACAAAAATTAGCTGGACCTGATTAGACCCTAAAGCACGTCGTATCATAACTGTGCGAATCCCGGAAATTTTGCGCTCATTATAAATCGGTAGCTTGTATTTATCTAGCAAATTTGTCACTTTATTCATAATCGCTTGCGTTAACTCATCTTGAACCAAACAATCATCAATATTGATTAGTCGATGACTTCCTTCCGCAAATAAGCCAGCCTTAACTGAGCCACCAAAAGAACGTATTTGAAATTGTAGTTTAGCACGATAATGTTGTGGTTGCTTCATTCCTATTGTTGGACGAATCTCATAAGACTCAAAATTAGCCGGTTTGAACTTTTTCAAAGCTTGTCCTAACAGGTCCGTTTTAAACTCTAATTGTTTATCATAACGAAGATGCATCAACTGGCAACCACCACACTCTTCATAGACACCACATTCAGGATCAACACGAAACTTGGAAGCTTTATTAATTTTTAATAGTTTTGCCTGAACAAAGTTTCTCTTAACCGAAACAATCTGACAAAACACCTCTTCTCCCTTCAAAGCTCCAGGAACAAAAACCAGTGTTTTTTTATAAAAACCAATACCCTCACCATTGATCCCCATTCGTTTAATCTTAAGCGGGATACGTTGTTTCACTTGTAAATTCATACTACCATTCTAACATTTTGATATAATAATAACTATGAAAATCACAAAAATAGAGAAGAAAAAAAGGCTCTATCTCGTTGAGATAGATAAAAAAGAGAGTCTCTATGTTACAGAAGACACCATCGTCAAGTACATGTTAACAAAAGAAATGGCACTTAGTAAAGATCAGCTAGAAGATATTAAGAACTTTGCACAGTTCTCACATGGTAAAAATCTGGCCCTTTATTTTATTTCCTTTAAACAACGTACTGAAAAAGAAGTAAGAGACTATCTTTTTAAACATGAAATAAATCCACATATAATTCCCCAAATCATTGATAATCTAAAGAAAGACCATTGGATTGATGATTATAAACTCCTAGAAAGCCTAGCTCAACAGAATTTAAATTCAGGAGATAAAGGTGCCTATGCCTTGAAGCAAAAATGGCTACAAAAAGGCTGTGAGAAACAAGTCATTGACGAGGTATTAACCCAATTTGATTTCTCGGAAGTAGCAATTAAAGTAACTTCAAAACTATTACGAAAATATCAGGGAAAATTACCAACCAAATCTCTAAAGGATAAATTGATTCAGAACCTCATTAATAAAGGCTTTTCATTCCAAGAAAGTAAGAACGCTATTAACCAACTAGAACTAGAAGCCGATGAAGAAAATGAACAAGCTCTCCTTTATAAAGAAATAGAAAAGCAATATCAAAAATTTAGTAAAAAATACGATGGTTATGAACTTAAGCAACACCTCACACAATCTTTGTTCCGAAAAGGTTATGACTTTGATGCTATAGCCTCCGCTCTAAGAGAATATTTCTAAGAATTTCCCCTCTTTTCTCAAAATTATGATACAATAATGAAGATAACCGCTATTGTAGAAAGAGGACGCCATGAAATTACCAAAAGAAGGCGACTTTATCACAATTCAAAGTTATAAGCATGATGGTAGATTGCACCGTACTTGGCGCGATACTATGGTACTAAAGACAACTGAGAATGCTGTTATTGGCGTTAACGATCATACCCTCGTTACTGAAGCAGATGGGAGACGATGGGTAACTCGTGAACCTGCTATTGTTTATTTCCACAAAAAATACTGGTTTAATATTATAGCCATGATCAGGGATAACGGCATTTCCTACTACTGCAATTTAGCCAGTCCATATGTTTTGGACCAAGAAGCGCTAAAATATATTGACTATGACTTAGATGTCAAAGTTTTCGCTGATGGTGAGAAAAAATTGCTAGATGTAGATGAGTATGAAATACATAAAAAAGAAATGCATTACTCTCCTGATATTGACTATATCTTAAAGGAACATGTTAAAATCTTAGTAGATTGGATTAACAATGGTAAAGGGCCATTTTCACAATCTTATGTTAACATCTGGTACAAACGTTATCTTGAACTAAGGAATCGTTAAAGTTGTCATAAAAAAGACTAGTAATAAAACTAGTCTTTTTTTGCACAAAAAACTAATGCTTCGGAGTCTAAATCCATATTTAGAATATAACGCCCATCTTCTACTTGAATAAGATATCCTAATAGTTCTAAAGCATCAACAAAAATATTCCTCCTCTTTTGAAGAGCGTACTCCCTTCTTACAAATTTTAAAAGAAATGTTGTGACATGCTTTAAGAAATATTCAGGATTAAGATCACCTAATAAGTTATATAATCTGTTTTGTTCTTCCGTTAATGAAAGATTTTCTCTTAACTTATAAAAATAATTTGAAATCGTAAGATCGTTTCTCGTGATACTTGTGTGTTCAATAATAATCACTTCATTAGTAGAATTAGTCATCTCAGTAACAAATCTACACTCTAATAGTTCTTGATAAGAAGGAGAATCACTTTCAATAAAGAAATGCTGGTATAAATCAATTGTAGAAGGATCTGAAACTAAAGAAATTAATAAACGGTAACGTTTCTCAGACCTCTCAATATAACCAACTTTAACAAACTCCTCAATCAATTTATCTATATTCTTTTGTAATGGAAACTGATTTTTTATTTCTCTCAAAGTTACAGGCTGATAGTGATATAGATAATTCAGCAATTCCATAAAAAAAGGCTGATTACTTAATTTATTTGGGTTAAATTGTATTATCATAACAAGTATTATACCATTAATCAGCACACTAAAAAAAGGGTAGTGTAAAATAAGTTGTGTAAACACAAAAAGGAATAAATCCGTTATAGTAGAGTTGCAAAACATTACTATAACGGATTTATTCCTATGACTCAGTTTACCACAGAACTACTTAACTTCCTAGCCCAAAAGCAAGATATTGATGAATTTTTCCGTACTTCTCTTGAAACAGCTATGAATGATCTGCTTCAAGCAGAGTTATCAGCCTTTTTAGGGTATGAACCTTACGATAAATTAGGCTATAATTCTGGGAATAGTCGTAACGGAAGCTATGCACGGAAATTCGAAACCAAATATGGGACTGTTCAGTTGAGTATTCCTAGAGATCGTAATGGGAACTTTAGTCCAGCTTTGCTTCCCGCTTATGGACGTCGAGATGACCACTTGGAAGAGATGGTTATCAAACTCTATCAAACCGGTGTAACGACTCGAGAAATTAGTGATATCATCGAGCGAATGTATGGTCATCACTATAGTCCTGCCACAATTTCTAATATCTCAAAAGCAACTCAGGAGAATGTCGCTACTTTTCATGAGCGAAGCTTAGAAGCCAATTACTCTGTTTTATTTCTTGACGGAACCTATCTTCCCTTAAGACGTGGAACCGTTAGTAAAGAATGTATTCATATCGCACTTGGCATTACACCAGAAGGACAGAAGGCTGTTCTTGGATATGAAATCGCCCCAAATGAAAACAATGCTTCTTGGTCCACCCTGTTAGACAAGCTTCAAAACCAAGGAATCCAACAGGTTTCTCTTGTAGTGACCGATGGCTTCAAGGGGCTTGAAGAGATTATCAATCAGGCTTACCCATTAGCTAAACAACAACGTTGCTTAATTCATATTAGTCGAAATCTGGCTAGTAAAGTGAAACGAGCAGATAGAGCGGTTATTCTGGAGCAATTTAAAACGATTTATCGTGCTGAAAATTTAGAAATGGCAGTGCAAGCTTTAGAGAACTTTATCGCCGAATGGAAACCAAAGTATAGGAAAGTCATGGAAAGTCTGGAGAATACGGATAATCTTTTAACTTTTTATCAGTTTTCCTACCAGATTTGGCATAGCATTTATTCGACAAACCTCATTGAGTCTCTTAACAAAGAAATCAAACGTCAAACGAAAAAGAAGGTCCTTTTTCCTAACGAGGAGGCTCTGGAACGTTATTTAGTTACCCTGTTTGAAGATTATAATTTCAAGCAAAATCAACGCATCCATAAAGGGTTTGGCCAATGTGCTGACACACTTGAAAGCTTATTTGATTAACATTCTTCAACTCTACTTGAGTGTTTACACATAATTATTGACAGTATCAAAAAAAGGCCTACAAAGCCTTTTTACACATTGAAACTTTCAGTCAATTGAGGAACAACTTGCTTCTTACGAGAAACTACTCCTTTAAGGAAAGCATGGTTATTTTCTAAAACAAAGTTAAAAGCTTTTTCAATTTTATCAGTATTTGATCCGAGTGCGAGAATTTCTGAATTTGAGTTAAGAATATCAGTAATCATTAACACAAAGTCAGAGTACCCGTTACTTTTAATTGAGCTATTGATAGCTTCTTCAATTTCCGCTTGACGTGAAAGAACATCAGAAATATCAACAGTATTCACCTGAGCAACGCGAACTTGATTCCCATTCAATTCAAATGTTTTTGCATCAATATCAATGAGTTCTTCAGCTGATTTAGAAGAAAGATTAGTACCAGCCTTAAGCATGGCAAGACCATATTCTTCTAAATTAACTCCAGCAAGTCGAGCAAGTTCTTCAGCTACTGCAGGATCTGAAGCATGTGTCGTTGGTGATTTAAGTAAAAGAGTATCAGAAATCAAACCTGACAAAAGCAAACCAGCTACATCTTTAGGAATTTCAACATTATTTTCTTTAAACATGCGATAAACAATCGAAGAAGCTGAACCTACAGGTTCTAAACGCATCATTAATGGATTAGCCGTCTCAAAGTTAGCCACACGGTGGTGATCCACTACTTCAATAACTTCTACATCCTTAATATCTGAAATAGATTGTTGAAACTCATTATGGTCAGTAAGAATAACTTGATTTACCCCCTCAGACTGTGCTGACTCAACAACACGAGGAGCATTTACAGAAAAATAGTCAAGTACAAAAGCAGTCTCTTCATTTGGAGTACCCAAAGCAACAGCCTCAGCCTCAACACCAAGTTGACGTTTCAAATAAGCATATCCATAAGACGAACCAATAGCATCAGAATCAGGATTTTGGTGGCCAAACACAAAAATTTTAGACATAAATTCACCTCAAAAAATTTTACTATATAATATTATAACATATAAGAAAAAGAAACAAAATAAAAAGAGTAACCTAAGTTACTCAAATATAGTGGCTCTATAATTTCTGTAGTGGGTAAAACTACTGTAGGGATTATAGAGCTTTTTGAGTGTACACAAAAAGTCCCATAAGAACTATAATGAAAAGCAACCAAACCATCATTAGGAAGAACTTTTGAGACCTATTAAGAATAACACAGAATTAATCGGAATCAAAGACCAAAATATCAAGATTTCACTTGTTTTTGAAACTGACACTCATATCGAGATTCAAGCAAAATTTGATTACCCTGCACCATCATGTCCTCATTGCCATGGAAAGATGATCAAGTACGACTTTCAAAAGCCTTCTAAAATCCCTCTTCTCGAGCAAGCGGGAACGCCAACTCTACTACGTCTGAAAAAACGTCGTTTCCAGTGTAAAAGTTGTAGGAGAGTAAGGGTGGCTGAGACATCTATCGTTGAGAAAAACTGCCAAATCTCCAATCTAGTCCGACAAAAAGTTACACAACTCCTAACTGAGAAAGTGTCACTAACTGATATTGCAAGAAGACTTCGCGTGTCGACGTCCACTGTCTATCGTAAGCTTGATCAGTTTACTTTCAAGGAACATTATGACAAACTCCCTGCTGTTATGTCCTGGGATGAGTTTGGGTTCAAGAAAGGGGAATTGGCTTTTGTGGCGCAGAATTATGAGACAAACGAACTCATAACCATCCTTGATAATCGCCGCCAAACTACTATACGAAACTACTTTTTGAAGTATCTACTGAAAGTCCGACAACAGGTACAGTTTATCACGATGGATATGTCTGGAGCTTATATTCCACTGGCTCGCAAGCTCTTTCCAAACGCAAAAATCTTTCTTGATCGTTTCCACATCATCCAGCACCTTGGACGCGCCTTTTTAAAGACAAGAATTGCAATTATGAACCAGTTCGATAAGAAGTCACTACCCTATCGAGCCCTGAAAAATCACTGGCGACTCTTCCAAAAGGACAGCCGTAAACTATCTCTCAACTCTTTTTATTCAAAGACTTTCCGCCAAACTTTAGCACCACATGAAGTTGTTGCGAAGACACTAGTCTTTTCAAAAGAGCTTACTGACTACTATACACTTTATCAGCTTTTGCTTTTTCACTTTCAGGAGAAGAGAGTAGATGAGTTCTTTGAACTGATAGAGGAAAATAGGAGCAAGGTCAAGCATTATTTTCAAACTGTCTTTAGGACTTTTCTTAGACACAAGCAATACATCAAAAACGCACTAGAAACGGACTATTCAAACGCAAAACTTGAAGCGACTAATAAGTTGATCAAAGACATCAAACGTTTGGGCTTCGGTTTTAGAAACTTTATCAACTTTAAGAAACGTGTCTTCATCACACTGAACATACATAAAAAAAGGACCTATCCGGTCCTCTCTAGATGTTAGCTTTTCGTCATCCACTACAGTTGACAAAGAGCCAATATAGTCCGTACGGGATTCGAACCCGTGTTACCGCCGTGAAAAGGCGGTGTCTTAACCCCTTGACCAACGGACCATCTTAATGCCGGCTACATGACTTGAACACGCGACCCTCTGATTACAAATCAGATGCTCTACCAACTGAGCTAAGCCGGCTAACTTTTTTCTAATGCGGGTTCAAGTCCGCCACACCCGCATATATGACCCGTACTGGGCTCGAACCAGTGACCCATTGATTAAAAGTCAATTGCTCTACCAACTGAGCTAACGAGTCTCAAATATTTCTACTTGAACGGTCCCGACGGGAATCGAACCCGCGATCTTCGCCGTGACAGGGCGACGTGATAACCGCTACACCACGGGACCTATGGGAGTTAACGGGATCGAACCGCTGACCCTCTGCTTGTAAGGCAGATGCTCTCCCAGCTGAGCTAAACTCCCTATTTGCTAAGCGACTACCGTATCTAACAGGGGGCAACCCCCAACTACATCAGGCGTACTAGGGCTTAACTTCTGTGTTCGGCATGGGAACAGGTGTATCTCCTAGGCTATCGTCACTTAACTCTGAGTATTCTCAACTCAAAATTGAATATCTATACTGTATCAAGAAACCAAATCGTTGTCAATATATCTCAGTTACTTTCGTTGGATAAGTCCTCGAGCTATTAGTATTAGTCCGCTACATGTGTCACCACACTTCCACTTCTAACCTATCAACCTGATCATCTCTCAGGGCTCTTACTGATATAAAATCATGGGAAATCTCATCTTGAGGTGGGCTTCACACTTAGATGCTTTCAGCGTTTATCCCTTCCCTACATAGCTACCCAGCGATGCTCTTGGCAGAACAACTGGTACACCAGCGGTAAGTCCACTCTGGTCCTCTCGTACTAGGAGCAGATCCTCTCAAATTTCCTACGCCCGCGACGGATAGGGACCGAACTGTCTCACGACGTTCTGAACCCAGCTCGCGTGCCGCTTTAATGGGCGAACAGCCCAACCCTTGGGACCGACTACAGCCCCAGGATGCGACGAGCCGACATCGAGGTGCCAAACCTCCCCGTCGATGTGAACTCTTGGGGGAGATAAGCCTGTTATCCCCAGGGTAGCTTTTATCCGTTGAGCGATGGCCCTTCCATACGGAACCACCGGATCACTAAGCCCGACTTTCGTCCCTGCTCGAGTTGTAGCTCTCGCAGTCAAGCTCCCTTATACCTTTACACTCTGCGAATGATTTCCAACCATTCTGAGGGAACCTTTGGGCGCCTCCGTTACCTTTTAGGAGGCGACCGCCCCAGTCAAACTGCCCGTCAGACACTGTCCCCGATAGGGATAACCTATCTGGGTTAGAGTAGCCATAACACAAGGGTAGTATCCCAACAACGCCTCACTCGAAACTGGCGTCCCGAGGTCATAGGCTCCTACCTATCCTGTACATGTGGTACAGATACTCAATATCAAACTGCAGTAAAGCTCCATGGGGTCTTTCCGTCCTGTCGCGGGTAACCTGCATCTTCACAGGTACTAAAATTTCACCGAGTCTCTCGTTGAGACAGTGCCCAAATCATTACGCCTTTCGTGCGGGTCGGAACTTACCCGACAAGGAATTTCGCTACCTTAGGACCGTTATAGTTACGGCCGCCGTTTACTGGGGCTTCAATTCATGCCTTCGCTTACGCTAAGCACTCCTCTTAACCTTCCAGCACCGGGCAGGCGTCACCCCCTATACATCATCTTACGATTTAGCAGAGAGCTGTGTTTTTGATAAACAGTTGCTTGGGCCTATTCACTGCGGCTGACCATCAGTCAGCGCCCCTTCTCCCGAAGTTACGGGGCCATTTTGCCGAGTTCCTTAACGAGAGTTCTCTCGCTCACCTGAGGCTACTCGCCTCGACTACCTGTGTCGGTTTGCGGTACGGGTAGAGTATAATTAACGCTAGAAGCTTTTCTCGGCAGTGTGACATCACTAACTTCGCTACTAAACTTCGCTCCCCATCACAGCTCAATGTTAAAGATATAAGCATTTGACTCATATCACACCTCACTGCTTGGCCAGACACTTCCAATCGTCTGGTTTAGTTAGCCTACTGCGTCCCTCCATCACTATATACTCTAGTACAGGAATATCAACCTGTTGTCCATCGGATACACCTTTCGGTCTCTCCTTAGGTCCCGACTAACCCAGGGCGGACGAGCCTTCCCCTGGAAACCTTAGTCTTACGGTGGACAGGATTCTCACCTGTCTTTCGCTACTCATACCGGCATTCTCACTTCTATGCGCTCCAGCACTCCTCACGGTACACCTTCTTCGCACATAGAACGCTCTCCTACCATACCTATAAAGGTATCCACAGCTTCGGTAATATGTTTTAGCCCCGGTACATTTTCGGCGCAGGGTCACTCGACTAGTGAGCTATTACGCACTCTTTGAATGAATAGCTGCTTCTAAGCTAACATCCTAGTTGTCTGTGCAACCCCACATCCTTTTCCACTTAACATATATTTTGGGACCTTAGCTGGTGGTCTGGGCTGTTTCCCTTTCGACTACGGATCTTAGCACTCGCAGTCTGACTGCCGATTATATCTCATTGGCATTCGGAGTTTATCTGAGATTGGTAATCCGGGATGGACCCCTCACCCAAACAGTGCTCTACCTCCAAGAGACTTAACATCGACGCTAGCCCTAAAGCTATTTCGGAGAGAACCAGCTATCTCCAAGTTCGTTTGGAATTTCTCCGCTACCCACAAGTCATCCAAGCACTTTTCAACGTGCCCTGGTTCGGTCCTCCAGTGAGTTTTACCTCACCTTCAACCTGCTCATGGGTAGGTCACATGGTTTCGGGTCTACGACATGATACTAATGCGCCCTATTAAGACTCGGTTTCCCTACGGCTCCGTCTCTTCAACTTAACCTCGCATCATATCGTAACTCGCCGGTTCATTCTACAAAAGGCACGCTCTCACCCATTAACGGGCTCGAACTTGTTGTAGGCACACGGTTTCAGGTTCTATTTCACTCCCCTCCCGGGGTGCTTTTCACCTTTCCCTCACGGTACTGGTTCACTATCGGTCACTAAAGAGTATTTAGGGTTGGGAGATGGTCCTCCCAGATTCCGACGAGATTTCTCGTGTCTCGCCGTACTCAGGATACTGCTAGGTATAAAGACTATTTCGAATACGAGGCTATTACTCTCTTTGGCCTACCTTCCCAGGTAGTTCTTCTATAATCTTTAAGTCCACGTTGCAGTCCTACAACCCCGAAGAGTAAACTCTTCGGTTTGCCCTCTTGCCGTTTCGCTCGCCGCTACTAAGGCAATCGCTTTTGCTTTCTCTTCCTACAGCTACTTAGATGTTTCAGTTCACTGCGTCTTCCTCTACATTACCTTAACAGTAATGAGTGACAGGCATTACCTGCCGGGTTCCCCCATTCGGACATCTCTGGATCATTGCTCACTTACAGCTCCCCAAAGCATTTCGTCGTTAGTCACGTCCTTCATCGGCTTCTAGTGCCAAGGCATCCACCGTGCGCCCTTATTAACTTAACCTTATTTTTGGCCTTTCGACCTAACTCATTAAATATTCACAGCGTTTCGGTTTATTTTCTTGTTACTATCTATATGTAATTACTTACATATGGAATTTGATATAGATATTCAATTTTCAATGGACAATACTTGAATCTTTCGATTCAATGGAGCCTAGCGGGATCGAACCGCTGACCTCCTGCGTGCAAAGCAGGCGCTCTCCCAGCTGAGCTAAGGCCCCACAAGACCTCTCAAAACTAAATAAGAAACTCAAGTACATTCCGTTTTTCCTTAGAAAGGAGGTGATCCAGCCGCACCTTCCGATACGGCTACCTTGTTACGACTTCACCCCAATCATCTGTCCCACCTTAGGCGGCTGGCTCCAAAAGGTTACCTCACCGACTTCGGGTGTTACAAACTCTCGTGGTGTGACGGGCGGTGTGTACAAGGCCCGGGAACGTATTCACCGCGGCGTGCTGATCCGCGATTACTAGCGATTCCGACTTCATGTAGGCGAGTTGCAGCCTACAATCCGAACTGAGATTGGCTTTAAGAGATTAGCTCGCCGTCACCGACTCGCAACTCGTTGTACCAACCATTGTAGCACGTGTGTAGCCCAGGTCATAAGGGGCATGATGATTTGACGTCATCCCCACCTTCCTCCGGTTTATTACCGGCAGTCTCGCTAGAGTGCCCAACTGAATGATGGCAACTAACAATAGGGGTTGCGCTCGTTGCGGGACTTAACCCAACATCTCACGACACGAGCTGACGACAACCATGCACCACCTGTCACCGATGTACCGAAGTAACTTTCTATCTCTAGAAATAGCATCGGGATGTCAAGACCTGGTAAGGTTCTTCGCGTTGCTTCGAATTAAACCACATGCTCCACCGCTTGTGCGGGCCCCCGTCAATTCCTTTGAGTTTCAACCTTGCGGTCGTACTCCCCAGGCGGAGTGCTTAATGCGTTAGCTGCGGCACTGAATCCCGGAAAGGATCCAACACCTAGCACTCATCGTTTACGGCGTGGACTACCAGGGTATCTAATCCTGTTCGCTCCCCACGCTTTCGAGCCTCAGCGTCAGTTACAGACCAGAGAGCCGCTTTCGCCACCGGTGTTCCTCCATATATCTACGCATTTCACCGCTACACATGGAATTCCACTCTCCCCTTCTGCACTCAAGTTTGACAGTTTCCAAAGCGAACTATGGTTGAGCCACAGCCTTTAACTTCAGACTTATCAAACCGCCTGCGCTCGCTTTACGCCCAATAAATCCGGACAACGCTCGGGACCTACGTATTACCGCGGCTGCTGGCACGTAGTTAGCCGTCCCTTTCTGGTAAGCTACCGTCACAGTGTGAACTTTCCACTCTCACACCCGTTCTTGACTTACAACAGAGCTTTACGATCCGAAAACCTTCTTCACTCACGCGGCGTTGCTCGGTCAGGGTTGCCCCCATTGCCGAAGATTCCCTACTGCTGCCTCCCGTAGGAGTCTGGGCCGTGTCTCAGTCCCAGTGTGGCCGATCACCCTCTCAGGTCGGCTATGTATCGTCGCCTAGGTGAGCCATTACCTCACCTACTAGCTAATACAACGCAGGTCCATCTTGTAGTGGAGCAATTGCCCCTTTCAAATAAATGACATGTGTCATCCATTGTTATGCGGTATTAGCTATCGTTTCCAATAGTTATCCCCCGCTACAAGGCAGGTTACCTACGCGTTACTCACCCGTTCGCAACTCATCCAAGAAGAGCAAGCTCCTCTCTTCAGCGTTCTACTTGCATGTATTAGGCACGCCGCCAGCGTTCGTCCTGAGCCAGGATCAAACTCTCATTAATACTTTAATAATTGTTCGAGCGTTAACTCATTACCGTCGTCTGACGATTTATTCTTGTAAATTGACAGGTTATAATTCTTCTATCATAACCCTGCACTTGGTTTCTTATTCAGTTCTCAAAGGTCTTTGACTCTCTTGAGACAACTTCTATATTCTAGCAAAGACAGAATATCTTGTCAACACTTTTTTTGAAGTTTTTTTCTCTTCTTCGTGCTGGCCGTCTCTCACGAAACAGCTTATTTATAATATCATCCCTTCTTAAACTTGTCAATAACTTTTTTAAAGTTTTGGAACCTTTACGAGTTAGAGACAAATCGCTTAAGACAACTTTTATATCTTAGCACCCTTTTGGATAGCTGTCAAGAGGTTTTTAAAAAAATAATAAGCAGGTTTATACCCTGCTTATTATTTTGCTTCAATCAAGCCATAGTTACCATCTTCACGCTTATATAGTACGTTAGTTGTATGATCTTCGCTATCAGTATAGATAAAGAAATAGTGTCCCAACAACTCCATTTGAAGAATTGCTTCTTCAACATCCATTGGTTTCAACTCAATATTTTTAGTTCTCACAACTTCAACAGCTGGTGCTTCTTCAACTTCTTCTTTATTGAATTCAGTCGAGAACATTTCACCGGTTGGAACTTTCTCACGATGCTTACGTGCAATTTTTGTTTTATTTTTACGGATTTGTCTTGCAATCTTATCGACCACTAAGTCAATAGAACCATACATATCTTGTGAAACATCTTCTGCACGTAGTGTTACAGAACCTGTAGGGATAGTAACTTCTACTTTAGCTGTCTTTTCGCGATAAACCTTAAGATTTACTCGTGCATGTAGTTCTAGGTCTTCGTGGAAGTATTTTTCAACTTTGCTAAGTTTACTTTCAACATAGTCACGAAGTGCTTCAGTTACTTCGATGTTTTCGCCACGGATACTATATTTAATCATAAAAGACCTCTTTCTCGCTTGTTAGCGTTTTCTTTATCTTTATTATATCCTTTTCATGAAAATTTGCAAGTTTTTTTATTATCTAGCTAAGGAAAATGTCAAAACTTCTTTGACATCTAAATTATCTAATAGTTTGACCATTTGATACAGGGTAGATCCTGTTGTGTAAATATCATCGATTATGATGATCTTACTTGGTAGCTCAATACCTTTCTTCAAACTGAAAGAATTATCTTGACTTAACCGCTCTTCGCGTGTTCTCGAGGATTGCTTCTCGATCTCTCTTTTTTCAAAAATGTTTTTATAGGGGATTCCCTCTAGTAATCCTTTAACTTGATTGAATCCTCTCTCTTCCAGGCGTTCTTCCGACAAGGGGACAGGTACTAAGATATAACCTTTCTTTAAAAAAGACTTTAAATTGGCTTTAATTTCTTGTTGAAATATTTTTCTAAGACAATAATCTCCCATAAATTTATAGCGACTAAAATACTCTTTCATGTTTTCTTCATAACGATAAATGGCAAAATGTTTTGGAATATAGCCTTTTTTCGCCCAAATTTTGCAATCAAAGCAACTATTTCCATCTATTATTTTATAACAATTTGAACATCTCGCCTTCCCAAGCTTTTTAAATTGAGCTTTACAATCTTCACAAGAATACTCTCTTCTTTGTTTAAACATAATTAAATCACTTAATTGATCTACTGGTTCAATCCATTCATTACATAGTAGACACTTCATTTTCAAACCCTCCTTTTTTATTCATTGCATTTATTTCTTTCCGACATTGCAACATTGATTTAGATAATCCTTCATGAAAGAAATAGAGTTTCCCTGTAGGTCTCTCGGGCGAACGCCCCACCCTACCACCAATCTGAATAAGACTCGAACTAGTATATAAGTGATGATTTGCCATACAAACAAAAACATCTACTTGTGGAAAGGTAACACCACGTTCGAGAATAGTTGTCGTCACTAAGATTGACAATTCTTTTTTTCGGAATTTCTCTACGATGGTTGAACGCTCCTCGCTTTTTGATGAAACAAAGGCTATGTTTTCAGTAGGGAGATATTTTTTTAGGGTAATACTAAACTTTTCACCTAATGCTATATTGGGAAAAAAGATTAATAGAGGAAAATTTGATTTACGCTGCTTCTTAATCTGGTGAATTAGAGACCTTGGAAGCTTCTCGTTCGTCAACGACTTTTGTAACCTTCCTTGCCAAAAGAAACGAGGAAGGACTAAAGGATTTCCGTGGAAACGACTAGCAAGGTGATGCTTTTCTATAGCTCCAAGGCGCACTTGCTCTTCTAAAGCTAATGTAGAAGTTGCTGTTAAGTAAATATACCGGCCTGTTTCCGTCTTTGCCTGTTTAACAGCATGATTTAACATGACATTCCCTACAAATGGAAAGGCATCAACTTCATCAACAATAATCAAGTCAAAGCTATGATAAAATTTTAGTAATTGATGAGTGGTAGCTATAACGAGCGGACTACCATCATATGGTTCACTATCAGCATGAAGCAGAGAAATACTACAAGTAAAATCTTTCTGCATGCGTAGAAACAATTCTCGACAAACATCAACTCGGGGACTTGCGATGACGACACGATTTTTATTTTCAAGAACATAGGCAACAATATTATAAATTATCTCTGTCTTGCCAGCACCAGTCACTGCATGAACAAGACTGTGTTTTTGATTTTTATAAGTCTTTAAAAGCTTTTCCGAGACCTCATTTTGATAAGGAGTCAGTTTTCCTGACCATTTCAAGACAGGAAAATCTACTTCTGATTTTTCTGAGGGAAAGTAATAGAGTTCTTTTCCTTCTTGGTTTCGACCAAAGACAATACACGCTCTACAATAATACTGACCATTCGGTAATTGCCAATCTTCCTCTATTCGACTATAACATCTTTTACATCTAAGTTTTTTATCAACCTTTATCATACTTTCTAATTTTACAGCCTCTGAGAGATAGTCCACTGGTAACTGTTCTTTCGTAAATAGTCGTCCATAATATTCTTTAGGTATCATATCTTTCTATTCGAAAATATGTTTGAATTCACCTTTTTATGATAAAATTTTTTTATGGATTACAAAACAATTGCCAACGATGGAATCGTTGAAGAAGAAATCAAAAAATCTCGTTTTATTTGTCACTTGAAACGCATTAGCAATGAAGAAGAAGGAAGGGAGTATATCGCTCAGATTAAGAAAGAGCATCACAAGGCCAATCACTCTTGCTCTGCAATGATTGTCGGAGAAGATGGTCAAATTAAGCGTTCTAGTGATGACGGTGAACCTTCTGGAACTGCTGGTGTGCCCATGCTCACCGTTCTAGAAAAACAAGGACTTACCAATGTCGTAGCAGTTGTGACTCGCTATTTTGGTGGGATCAAGTTAGGTACTGGTGGCCTTATTCGCGCTTACTCAGGTAGTGTTGCCCATGCAATCGAAGAAATTGGTCGAGTTGATGTCAAGGAATTAACTGGGCTAACCGTAGAGTTAACCTACTCTCAATATCAAGTCTTCTCCAATTTCCTTGAAAAAGAAGGGATCCAAGAATTTGATACAACTTTCCTATCCGATGTTTCTACAACCTTGTTTGTTGAAGAGTCTGAGATTGAAAGACTTGGTCAAGAGCTTACTGAATTCTATCAAGGAAAAGTAAATTATAAAAAATCCGGTAAGAAAATTGTTGAGATACCTATCTGATAGTCAAACATTATCACAGTGATAAAGAAGATGTATTTTACAAGTTAGGTCTACCGTCGTATACTTAAAACCATCAATTAAAGATAAAGAGGATTTTGAATATGACAATTTACAATTCAATTACCGAACTTGTTGGAAGAACACCAATTATTAAACTTAATTCTATTGTCCCAGAAGGATCAGCAGATGTTTATGTTAAACTCGAAGCATTTAATCCTGGTTCTTCAGTTAAAGACCGTATTGCTCTTCGTATGATTGAAGATGCTGAAAAAGCTGGAATAATTAAACCTGGTAATACTATTATTGAACCAACTTCTGGTAATACAGGTATCGGTCTTGCTTGGGTTGGCGCTGCTAAAGGTTACAAGGTAGTCATCGTAATGCCTGACACAATGAGTGTTGAACGTCGTAAAATCATCCAAGCCTACGGTGCTGAACTTGTTTTGACTCCTGGTAGCGAAGGAATGAAAGGTGCTATCGCTAAGGCTAAAGAAGTTGCTGCTGAGCGCGATGGTTGGGTGCCACTCCAATTTGCTAACCCTTCAAATCCAGCTGCCCATGCTGATACAACTGGTCAAGAGATTCTTGAAGACTTTGGGGCAGATGGTTTGGATGCATTCGTAGCTGGTATCGGTACCGGTGGTACTATTTCGGGTGTTTCTAAAACTCTGAAAGCTGCTAATCCAAACATCAAAGTTTATGGTATTGAAGCTGACGAATCTGCTGTCTTGAACGGTGATAAACCAGGACCACACAAAATTCAAGGTATCTCAACTGGCTTTATCCCTGACACATTGAATACAAAATCATATGATAGCGTTGTACGTATTCCTTCTGATGAGGCTATCTCAACATCACGTACATTGGGTAGCAAGGAAGGTTTCCTAGCTGGTATCTCATCAGGTGCTGCTATTGCTGCTGCTCTTAAAGTTGCTGCTGAACTCGGCGAAGGTAAAAAAGTATTGACACTTTTGCCTGATAATGGTGAGCGTTACCTTTCTACAACACTTTATGATTTCCAAAACTAACAAAAACAGAAGCTGACATTTAATGTTCTAGCTTCTGTTTTTGTTGTTAAAACCTTATAGCCAGCTGTACTGATCGTTCCAATAGAAAAACAACCCGTTGCTAATATACTGACCTATGGGAGTAGGACACCGAAAAAACTCGTTTAGTCTTGACTCCTTTTCTTATTAGTCTAATTCTTTTGCTTCTGTTTCAGCAATTTCAGTAACTGTAACCCCTGCTTCTACAAAAACTTCTTTAAGGTGTTCTGGTTCTACATCCCCTTCAACTTGTAGTTCGACGCAAAGCATGGGATCAGTTTTTGGTGCAACAATTGTACGTTCAATGTTGAGATTTTCACTAGAAATGAGGTTAGCAATTTTTTCCAAAACATGTGGATTATCTGGCACTTCAAGTCCAATACGGATTCCGTCTTGACCATATCCTGAGATTTCCAAAAAAAGCATGGAATACATCTTTATCTGTAATAATTCAAGAAATTTGGTCATTATCTACTACTGGAAGAACTCCAACCTTGTTTTGAAGCATTATGTAGACAGCGTCTCCTCAAGGCTAGCATATTTGGAAACAGTAAGGACATTTTTAATCATGATATCTCCTACTTTTGTCTTGTTAAGGAGATAGTTCATTTCATAAATTGATAAACTTGTTGCTTTTGATGGTGAAGCCTCCGCCATTGTACCTTCTGTAATAAGACCAACCAGTTTGTCGTGTTCAATTACTGGCAAACGACGCAAACCTTTGTCACGTATAATGTCTGCAGCTGTTGCAACTGTTGTTTCTGGTGAGACGTAAACCACACGTTTTGTCATAAAATCTTTTACTGCTATGTTTCATTTTCCTCCGAATGATTTCTTACTTGTATTATACCACACTAGTTGTAACCGATTGCATTATTTTGCTGAAAAATTAGTACCTTACAATCAGTCTGAGACTATAGAAAAAACGCCCTTGGGCGCTTTTTCTTATCCTCCAAGATAGGCTTTACGAACTTCGTCTGATGCAAGAAGTTCTTTACCAGTACCTGAAAGAACCACTTTTCCAGTTTCAAGAACGTAACCACGATCCGCAATTGATAATGCCTTATTGGCATTTTGTTCAATCAAAAGAACTGTAGTTCCTTGCGCCTTGATGTCTTCAATAATATCAAAGATTTCTTGAATAAAGATTGGAGCAAGCCCCATTGAAGGTTCATCCAAAAGCAAAAGTTTCGGACGACTCATGAGGGCACGACCCATCGCTAGCATCTGTTGCTCACCACCAGAAAGTGTTGCAGCGTCTTGATTCTTACGTTCTTCTAGACGTGGGAAACGTTGGAAGACTTTTTTCAATAGAGCTGCATTTTCTTCTTTATTTGTATGAAGGAAAGCGCCCATTTCAAGATTTTCCATTACAGTTAATCCTGCAAAGACGTGACGTCCTTCAGGCACTTGAGCCAAACCTTCTGCAACAATCTTTCGAGCAGGTGTTTTGTGAATTTCATTTCCAAGGTAAGAAATCGTTCCTTCAGTTGGACGAACAAGACCCGAGATTGTACGAAGAATAGATGTTTTACCTGCTCCATTGGCTCCGATAAGAGTTACAACTTCACCTTCATTAACTTCAAAGCTAACGTTTTTAACAGCTTCGATAGATCCATATTTAATTGAGAGATTTTCAACTTTTAACATAGCCATTATGCTTCACCTCCCAAGTAAGCTTCAATAACACGCTTGTTATTCTTAATTTCATCAGGGGTTCCTTCTGCAATCAAGCGTCCATATTCTAAAACATAGATACGCTCAGTGACATCCATGACCAAACTCATATCGTGCTCAATCAAGATAATTGTAATACCGAAATCTTTTTGAATTTGACGAATATGAGCAGTCAACTCAGCTGTTTCTTGTGGATTCATACCAGCAGCTGGTTCATCAAGGAAAAGAATTTTAGGTTCCGTTGCAAGCGCACGAACAATCTCCAAGTGACGTTGTTGTCCATAAGCCAAGTTTTTCGCAAGCGTATCTGCCTCACCATCCAAGTTAAAGATAGCCAAGAGCTTCATAGCTTTGTCTTTCAACTCTTCCTCACTTGAATAGTACTTAGGTAAGCGCAAAAGAGATGCAAAGAAATTTGAAGGTTGCTTATTTGATAAACCAACAAGAACATTTTCAAGTACAGTCATGTCTTTGAAAAGGCGGATATTTTGGAAAGTACGTGACAAACCGAGTGACGCAATCTTGTAAGGTGCTTTACCGTTGAGAACTATACTATCAAGCGTTACAGTCCCTTCACTTGGCTCATAGACACCAGTCAAAAGGTTGAACAAGGTTGTTTTACCAGCACCGTTTGGCCCTATTAGTCCAACCAACTCACCTTCATTGAGTTCCATTGAAACATCACCAACAGCAGTCAAACCACCAAAGTTTTTAGTTAAATTTTTAACTTCAAGAAGTGCCATTTTTATTTGCCCTCCTTAGATTTATTGAAGAATTTTGAGAGATAGAGTTCTTTTGTTCCAAGAAGCCCACCTGGACGGAAGAGCATTACAAGAATCAAAGCCAATGCGTAAATAATCATACGAAGGTTTGAAACGTTTTGGAGGAACATGTTGATAATACCAAGAACAACAGCAGCAATGATAGTACCTGTAATTGATCCAAGACCTCCAAGAACGGCAATGATAAGGTAATCAATTGATTTCATGATTGCGAAGTCTTTTGGCACAACAGTCCCGATATAGCTGACATAAAGTGAACCAGCAATCGCTGAAATCATGGCACCGATAACGAATATAATAACCTTCAGTTTTGTAACATTGACACCCATTGACTCTGCAGCAATTTCATCTTCACGAATAGTAATTGCTTGGCGACCAGTTGCTGAACGCAAGAAATTGAGTACCAAGATTGTAATAATAACCACAAAGAAATAGATGACAGGCCAGCTTGTATAAGGAAGAATTCCAGTCAAACCAGCGGCACCATTGGTCAATTCACCACCATTAACGATAATGATACGGATGATTTCAGCCATACCAAGAGTTGCAATGGCAAGATAGTCACCTTTCAAACGAAGGGTAGGTATACCAAAAATAAGAGCAACGACAGCTGCGATGATGACACCTACAACCATGGAGAGATAGAAACCATCATAAGTTGGCATCATGCCAGTGATGATAGCTGATGAGTACGCACCGATTGCCATGAAACCGGCTTGTCCAAGTGTAAATTGTCCGGAGAAACCAAGAACTAAGTTAGTACCAAGTCCCATAAGGATTGAAATCCCAATCCCCATTAAGATTTGGATGTAGTAAAGATTCATGATACCTGAAAGTTCAAGACCTTTCAAGATAAGGAAGAGTCCAATGATAAGACCAAACCAAATAAGGTTTACTTTTAGATTTTTCTTCATGTCTTACACCTTCTCTTTCACATTTTTACCAAGAATACCCGCTGGACGAAGCAAGAGGATAACTATCAAGACACCATAAACGATGGCATCACGGTAGCTTGATAAACCAATTGCAGTTGACAAAGTTTCCAAAATACCAATAACAAAACCACCGAGTGCTGCACCAGGAATAATACCGATACCACCAAGAACAGCAGCAACAAAAGCTTTAATACCTGGAGTCATCCCCATAAGAGGTTCAATTGAGTTATAGTAAAGACCAATGAGGACACCGGCAGCCCCTGCAAGTGATGATCCAAGAGCAAAAGTGAAGCTAATCGTATTATTAACACTAATACCCATCAACTCCGCTGCATCGCTATCAACAGACACAGCACGCATAGCTTTACCCATCTTAGTCTTCTTAACGATCAATTGAAGAGCAACCATAAGCACAAGAGCAACTACCAAAATGAGCAATTGCACATTTGTAACAGAGATTGAACCAAGATGATAAGTATGCACCTTGATTGATTGTGGGAATGAACGTGTATCTGCACCTACAAAGTAAACCATGATGTACTCAAGAAAGAATGACACACCAATGGCCGTAATCAAGGCAGAAATACGTGTCGAATTACGGAGTGGGCGATAAGCCAAGAACTCGATAACAACCCCTAAAATGGCACATACAATCATGGAAAACACAAGGGCAATCCAGAAGTTCATCTTCAAGCTGTTAATCGCATAGTAACCAACGAAGGCACCTATCATGTAGATGTCTCCATGGGCAAAGTTAATCAATTTGATAATCCCATAAACCATAGTATAACCAAGGGCAAGTAGTGCATAGATACTTCCCAAGATGATACCATTGACTAGTTGTTGTGGAAGTTGTTCAAAAAACATATATAACCAAACTTTCTAGTTTATTTTTAGTAAAGATAAGAGCTTATTTTTCAATTTTAACGGCTTCCGCTGAAACCTCTTCACCATTATCTCTTTTAACCATAAGAGCTGCTTTAATAGGGTTATGATCCTTGTCAATTGTCATTTTACCAGTAACCCCAACAAAGTTTTTCAGATTTGCTAAGTTATCAGCAATATCTACTGATGTTTTTGCACCTTTCGATGCTTCTGCAACCATATAAACAGAATCGTAGGCTAGAGCCGCAAACATATTTGGTTCAATTTTGTAAGCTTTCTCATATGCTTTAATGAAACCAGATGCCTTGTCAGAAAGAGCAACATTTGTTGAATATCCTGATACATAGTAGACATTTGAAGCATTCTTTTTACCTGCAAGCTCAGTAAATTTCTCATCACTGAATCCGTCAGGTCCTAAAATTGGTTTATCAATTCCAAGGTCACGTGCTTGTTTTGTAATAATACCAGTCTCAGTATAGTAACCAGGCATTACAACCGCATCATAATCTAGGTCTTTAAATTTAGTCAAAGCTGACTGATAGTCCTTGTCACCTGAAGCAAAGGTAGCTTCAGTAACGATTTGACCTTTATATTTACGCTTGAATTCATCCGCAATTCCCTTGGCATAATCCGAAGCATTATCATAGTAGAGAACTACTTTCTTAGCATTCAAATTATTGTAAGAATAAGCCGCCAAAACTTCACCTTGGTAGCTATCTTTAAAGGTTGTACGAAAAACAAATTTCTTAACTCCGTTAGCATCTACCGTAAGGTCATCCTGTGTACCAGAAGGTGTTATCAAAGGAACCCCTGTTTTTTGTGACACGAGGCTAGCAGCAGCAACAGCTCCTGATGTCGATGGACCAACGATAGCATTTACATTACTCTGAATAGCCAAGTTCGTTGAAGATGTTGAAGCCTCAGCATTTTCAGATTTATTATCTTTTGTGACGAGCTCTATCTTTTTGCCGTCAACGCCACCTGCTTTGTTAATTTCATCAACAGCCAACTTAATACCATTCTGCTCTGACTTACCATAGGCCGCAACAGCACCTGTCAACTCCATGTTAACACCAATTTTGATTGTATCCCCAATCTTAGTACCTTTGGCATTAGCAGTCACATCAGGTGACTTGCCACAGGCAACCAAAAAAATGGAGGCAAAAAAGGCTAGCACAATAAGTGTGATCTTTTTATACATAAGATTTCTCCTTAATATTTTCTTAAAAAAGTCTACCTTATAGGTTACAGAATTATCAGAAAATTGTCAATCATATACAACTATGTTCTATCCCTGGTAATCGATTACATTGCTTTTAAACTAACGTTTAAGTTAAGAAAAAAACTTTTCTCCTAGCTAAAGAGAAAAGTTTTTTAAATGTTCAGGGACCGAGGTGTCGTAACGTTCCAGACTACCTACAAAATCCATATCAATATCAGAATAATAAGAAGGGAGAACTTTTTTGACTGCCTTCATTCCTTCAAGCTCTGTCAAGATGTCCTCAACCCTGTCTTGATCTACATAAAGGTGCACATAACGCATCTTATAAGAATGGTAGACAACATCGCCAAACTTGGCAATTTTACGTAAGTCTCTATTATAGTATAAATAAACAATAATACCTTGGCGCTTAATCACGACTCATCTCCTCCTTTATGTTAGTGCCACCCTTTTTATGATGAGGTTTATGAGGGGCAAGAGGTAGGCCAGTATCAATGAAAATCTGATTTGAGATAGCTTGAGCAACCTCCTCTCCAAGTGAAGCTAGTATTATCTGCAAATCGAACTCCGCCTGACGATAGCCTATAACCACCTCGTTTAGATCAATTTGGCGCTTCATTCGTAAAACCTGATGTTTCAAGTCTCTCACATCTGCTCTAAAAGCCTCATACCCCTTAGCTTTATCATAACTTTCCTTTAATTCCTGAAATTCCAAGAGTAGCTCTTGAAGTTCTCTGGCATTTTTGAATCTCTGCTGTTTTAAACGGTAATTCTCTACTTCTGGCAATCTTAAAAAATGTAAAACAAGACTGTCTATTGCTTGATCAATAGCAAGTAGCTCCTCATTGATTATTAACATGTTTCCTATTGTAACACAAAAAGTCAGATGAAACGGTTCTTATATAAACCGATTAGCATCTGACTTTTATCTTAGATAAGCTAGACTTATTTTAATTGGTTGTTGGTCATGATTTCATCAATGAAGCCATATTCAAGTGTTTCTTGGGCACTCATCCAATTATCACGTTCAGCATCGACATGAACCTTTTCAATTGGCTGACCAGAATTATCAGCCAAGATTTGCTCCAAGTTATTACGAGTCTTGAGCAAGTGTTCAGCAGCGATAGCCATATCTGTTTGTTGAGTACCACCACCAGTACCACCCATTGGTTGGTGAATCATGTATTCTGCATTTGGCAACATGAAACGTTTACCTTTGGTACCGCTTGAAGCGATAATTGTACCCATTGATGCTGCCATCCCCATAACGATGGTTTGAACATCAGACTTGATGAAGTTCATTGTATCAACAATGGCAAGGCCTGCTGAAACTGACCCACCAGGTGTATTAACATACAGATAGATATCTTTTGTATGGTCTTGAGCATCCAAGAACAAGAGTTGAGCGATAATTGAGTTTGCCATATTATCTTCTATAGGACCTGTTAACATGATAATACGATCCTTGAGCAAACGTGAGTAAATGTCATAAGAACGTTCACCACGTGATGTTTGTTCAATAACTACCGGAATCATATGAATTCTCCTTTTAATATTGTCTTGATGTTATTATATGATTTTAGTCAAATTAGGTCAAATAAAAAGTATATTCCTTAGCACTCATTTAAAAAGAGTGCTAATTAAGCAAAAAAGGGAAAATTTCCCTTTTCAACTTATTTTGTACCAAACAGACGGTCACCTGCATCTCCAAGACCTGGAACAATATAGCCATTCTCATTAAGTCTCTCATCCAAAGATGCTGTGTATATATCAATATCTGGGTGAGCATCTTGCAATTTTTTTACACCTTCTGGTGCGGCAACTAAACATACAAACTTGATATTAGCTGCTCCACGTTTTTTAAGTGAATCCACCGCCAAAATTGCTGAACCACCAGTTGCAAGCATTGGGTCCATTACAAAAATCTGACGTTGATCAATATCTTCTGGCAATTTAACCAAGTACTCAACTGGCTCAAGTGTTTCTTCATCACGGTACATACCAATATGACCAACTTTTGCTGCAGGTACGAGGCTAAGGAAACCATCTACCATACCAATACCCGCACGAAGGATTGGAACAATTGCCAATTTTTTACCAGAAAGTTGTTTTTGAACTGTTTTTATAATTGGTGTTTGAATTTCAACCTCTTCAAGAGGAAGATCACGTGATACTTCATAACCCATAAGCATAGCGATTTCATTAACCAACTCACGGAAGTCCTTGGTAGACGTATCCTCACGACGTAAGATTGAGAGTTTATGTTGAATCAATGGATGTGAAATAACTTGAAATTTACCCATAATAGTTTCTTCCTTTGCTTTATATTCACTCTATTATATCAAAAACACAAGAAAAACGCTTGCTTTACTTGCAAACGTTTTTGGAAAGGATCCAATTTTATTTTTTAGACAGATGAATCTTACCTGTTACTAAACCATAGCCAAGAAGTGCCGAGCTACCAATAGCCGCAAAGATAGCTGCCAAGATTGACAGTTGACAGCAACTTTAATGTGGTTGTCTTTACTTCTCTCATCAGACTTAGCTGATTTTGGAGTTTCTGTATCAGTAACTACCTTTTCTTCAATAGCATTCACTGGAATAGATGGTCCAATTGAAACAATAGCTTCTGGTACTGTTGTCGCAATCTCTGTAGCTTGAGATACTTGACGACGGTCACCGACAGAACCCTCTGTTGAAAGTTTCACAGGAACCTCTACCTGATAATCATCTGATGAATTATTATCATTAGCTGAGCGGTCTATGAACTGGAAAACCTGTATTCGTCGGTGTTTCTGCTTTATCTTCTTTATCAGGTGATGGCTGATTATTATCTGCTGATTTAGAAGTCTTATCATCAGTAGAATGGTTTCCACCTGTTGGATTTACTGGAACTTCGAAGACGGTCTCAGACATCTGATATCGTCTAAGTAAAGTCTCAAAAGAAGAGTCTGCCTCAAATTTAAAGTGATGCCATTTGTATCACTTTTCTTATTTTCCAAAGACAGAAACCAAACGTTTCACACCTTCAGCAACAACTTTAGTTGGCGTAGCTACGTTAAATCGGAAATGTTTTTCTCCTTCGGAACCAAAAGTAATACCGTTATTTAGCACTACCTTCGCTTCTTCTTTAAGCAAACGTCCAAGTTCATTGTGATCTTGATCATAGGCTGAAAAATCAAGCCAGACCAAATAAGTGCCCTCAGGTTTCATAACTTCGATATTAGTCTTTTCACTAAGTTCCTTAGTTAAAAGGTCAATATTAGTTTCAAGAACTGTCTTCAATTCCTCTAACCAAGGTTGACCGTAGGTAAAGGCAGCTTGTGTTGTAATCAAACCAATAGTTGGAATTTCGTGTTGATTATTAGCCAATTGTTTTTGTTTAAAGGATTTACGCAAGTCTTCATTTTCAATAATGGTGAAACTGTTTTTGGTACCAGCAATATTAAAGGTTTTAGTCGCCGAACTAAGCACCAAGGTAAAATCCTTATAAGCGTTTGAAAGCGTATTTAGAGAGATATGCTTATTCCCATATAAGGCCAAGTCTTGATGGATTTCATCAGATACCAAGAGAACACCATGTTTCTGGCAAAGGTCTGCTACCATGGTCAATTCTTCCTTAGTCCAGACACGACCACCTGGATTATGTGGACTACAGAAGACATAGAGTTTAACATCATTGTCTACGATATCACATTCCAATTGCTCAAAATCAATTTCAAAATGCCCGTTAACCTTAACAAGACTATTCTCAATCAACTTGCGATTATTCAAGCGAACAGAACGAGCAAATGGCGGATAAACTGGTGTGTTGATAAGGACAGCATCGTCTTCTTTGGTAAAGGCCTGAATAGCTGTTGAAATAGCTGGGACAACCCCTTCAATAAGGACAATACTGGCCTTATCAACTGAATAGCCATGTTGATTTTTTTCCCAATCTATGATGGATTGGTAGAGCTCATCACTTGGATAAGGGTAACCAAAGATATGCGTTTCAGCATAGTTAATCACCGCATCTCTAATTTCAGGAACAGGTAAGAAGTCCATATCAGCAACCCAAAGCTCAAGTAGTTCAGGATCACTTTCAGCTTCATGCCATTTCATAGTGTTTTGATTTAAGCGATTTGGTTGTGTTGTAAAATCATAACGTGTCATAGATAACTCCTTAAAGACTAAGGGCATTTTCCAAGTCAGCAATCAAATCCTCTGCTGCTTCAATACCAATTGAAAGACGAAGCAAGTCATCCGTTAATCCATACGAAGCACGTATTTCACTTGGAATATCTGCGTGAGTTTGTGTTGTTGGGTAAGTAATCAAACTTTCAACACCACCCAGACTCTCCGCAAAGGTAAAGACCTTAAGAGTATTGATAATAGTTGGAATCTTATCTTGGTTAGCCACTTTGAAGGAAATCATCCCACCCTTACCTGGGTAGAGAACCTCTTTAACAGCTGGGGACTTTTCTAAGAACGCCACAACTTCTTTAGCATTAGCCGTTGATGCCTCCATACGAAGTTTTAGGGTCTTAAGTCCACGCATGAGCATATAGCTATCAAATGGGGACAAGTTCGGACCAGTCGTATTGAGGTTATAATAAAGTTTATCGTAGAATTCTGGATTGCTAGTCACAACAACACCAGCTAAAACATCATTATGCCCTGATAGGTATTTAGTAGCTGAATGTACAACGATATCAGCACCTTGAGTAATCGGGGTTTGGTAGATTGGGCTATAGAAAGTATTATCAACAATAACCACCGCACCCTTTTCATGAGCAGTCTGAGCTACTTTCTCAATATCAAACTCAATCATAAGTGGGTTTGTCGGTGTTTCAATGTAGACAATATCAGTATCTTCTACAATAGCCGCAATCATCTCATCTTCTGTATTGGTGTATTCAAAGAAGAAACGTCCTTCTTTTTCTTTATCGTTGAACCAACGGAAAGAACCTCCATAAAGGTCACGGGCAGCGACAACCTTGCTACCTACAGGGAAAATTTCAAAGGCCAAAACAATAGCGCTCATCCCTGAACTTGTCGCAATGGCATAATCCGCTTTTTCAATAGCTGCTAGCGTTTTTTCCAATGTTGCACGCGTTGGATTTTTAGTTCGTGTATAGTCAAAACCAGTAGACTGTCCGAATTCTGGATGTTGGTAAGTTGTTGAAAAATGAATCGGTGAAGCTAAAGCTCCTGTTGCTTCATCAGAATTGATTCCTGCATGTGCCAAAATAGTTTCTAATTGATAATCTTGTGTCATATTGCACCCTCTCTACATGATAAAATGGATATTCTCCATATCTATGCCCTCTATTTTATCACTATTTTCTGAAAAGAATGGAAAGTTCATCATACGAATTCTTGATAGTTATATATAGTTTATTACTATAACCTCAAAATATTGAACAGACAAACTTTCTGAGATGATTAAAGGTGACTTTTCAGACACCGAAAAAGCCTGAAATTTAAAAGTTCCAGGCTTTTTGAGATAACTAATGTCCTTACTCTCCTAAGGAAGACATAGATCAAAATTTTTTCTTCAATCTAAGGTAAACCACTGACTTACTTTTTTATCAAATAAGCGATATCTGATTTCTTCCAAAGTCATAATAACAAATATGGACAAGCAAGTAAATAGAGCCAATCATCAAGTCCAATTGGGGCTGTGTTAAATAGCGTGTGGAAAAGAGGTACATAGGACAGGATAATAAAGAGAACAATTTCTAGAACAATTCCTAGGCTAATAATCCTATTAGCAAAATGTTTAACTTGGAATATAGAGCCCCTGCCCTTACGACTATTCATAACCATACCAATCTGAGTAAAGATAATAGCTCCCAAAGTCATGGTGGTCGCCTCCCGGTAGAGGGGCCCTGAGCTAGCCAGATGGTTCAAATTTCCTTGATTTACCCAATAATTAAGGAAGAAAGCACCCATAGCCAAGACTGCTTCAATCAATCCATACCAGACAAAAGCTTTAAGCAACAGTTGGCGATTGAGTAAGCGTCCCGATAAACGTCTTGGTGGCTTGTCCATCACTCCTTCTTCAGGTGATTCAACCCCCAATCCCAAAGCAGGTACCATATCTGTTCCCAAGTCAATAGCTAGGATTTGCATAACGGTTAAAGGAAGAGGAATGCGTCCCAAAGAGAACAAGAAGTTGAAAAGAAAAACCAAGCCACATGACTTGGTTTCAAATACTATTTAATATGTAATTTAGCTCGTAATCTACCTGCTCGTGCGCCAAGCAATTGATCAGCCATATGTGTCACAAGAGCAAGCACTCCATAGACCAAAACGCCAAGACCTCCTCCAATCACTAAGTAAATCACACTACCCATACGACTTGTTGGAGATAGGACAAATTGGAATAACCAATAGAAAACAGCAACTGGAATAACCATGAGCATTGTAATAATACAAATGAGTAGAGCTTTTCTAAAGACTGTCTTACGACTAAAGTGAGTAACTGTGTGAAGGCGATTATACATCAAAGCAATAGGAACTCCTAACCCAATGGCTGTTGAAATAACCGGACCGAGGGCTCCTAAAAAAATAATCAACGGTAGCTGTAGAATGGCCTTAATAAGCACCCCAATCGCAAAATAATTGATAGCTTTACGGGTCTCAAAGATAGCCTGAAGCATTGGTGCTAAAACACTATACAAAGCTAAGAAAATCACTTGAATCAAACTAGCTACGAAGAGTAAAAGAGCCTGACTGTCTGGTGCTCCATAAAAGACAGTGTATAATGGCTTGGCCAAAATCACAGAACCCGCAATGGCTGGTACAATAAAGAGCAAAAGTAACTGGAGATTATTAATAATGAGTTTGGCTGCTCCCCCAAGGTCCTTTTTAACCATATTTTCTGTCAGAAGTGGGATGCCGACCCCAGCAATAGAAATAGCAACGGCAATCAAAATCATAGTAATCTTACTTGGGTTTGAAGACAAATAAGCATAGAGAACCTGAAGCTGACTATTACTATAGCTTGTAAACCTCTCCATAGTACGGATAAAAGTCCATTGATCAATCAACTGGAAAAGTTGAACCGCTGATCCAGTAATAATGAAGGGAATGGCTTCCTTAAATGTCTCAATAACAATTGCAGTTGGATTGATATCAGGATGAACGGCCTGCTTACCAAAAAGGCTCTTGAGCTTGCCTTCTTTCCAAAGATAGAAGAAAAGTACTCCATAACTAGCCAACATACCGATGAAAGCAGCAAAAGTCGATTGGACAACTGCAGTCACATAGTCACCTGTACCAATTTTCATGATGAAGAAAGTCGCCAACAGCATCCAAATGACACGGATAATCTGCTCCGCAATCTGACTTAGGGCATAAGGCTTCATGTTGTTAAAGCCCTGGAAAAAGCCTCGTAAAACAGACATCGATGGAAAAATGACAACCGCCCAAGAAAGGCTGCGCATTACTCGAACCAGGTCTTCGTCTCCCCCAGAAAGATATGACATCCACGGAGAAGCAAAATACATGAAAACACCAAAAATTAGTCCAAGCCCAATCATATAATACAAGATACGTTTGAGTAAGAAGAAACTCGTTTCCATCTTTCCAAGTGTGTTATATTTTGATACCTGCTTGGCAATGGCGACTGGAATCCCTGCTGTCGAAATCAAAAGGAAAAGGGCATAAATATTATATCCCTGACCAAAGAGAGCATTGGCTTGGTCACCCTGTTTGCCCATCCAAGCATACCAAGGAATAATATAGAGTGCCCCTAAGAGACGACTGATAATATTGGATGCTGTCATCCATGCCGTCCCTCTTAGCATTTGCTGCTGCTGCGTGTCAGTTTTAGTTTCAGTCATAATTCTCTTTCTAGATAATAAAATACAATCTAGTTAATTATAAACTTTTGGCTCTGACTTGTAAAACAAGAACATTAAGGCTAAAATAGGAACTATGATTACTATTGAACAAGTTCTAGAGGTTCTCAAAAAGGACCATAATTTTAGAGATATTATCAACCAAGAGCACTACTACTATTCATGGACTGGGGTGACTTTTGATCATCTTTCTTACGACAGTCGTGATATCACACCATCTACCCTATTTTTTGCCAAGGGAGCTGGCTTCAAACTTGAGTTTTTGGAGAGTGCTGTCCAGGCTGGATTAGGCTTCTACGTGGCTGAAAAAGATTACCAAGTAGGTATCCCTGCAATTCTCGTTTCAGATATCAAGCAAGCTATGAGTCTCGTTGCTCAGGCCTTCTACCAACACCCTCAAGACAAACTAAAACTACTAGCCTTTACTGGTACAAAAGGGAAGACAACAGCGTCTTACTTTGCCTTTAACATACTTAAGCAAAGTCATAAGCCTGCCATACTCTCAACCATGAACACGACACTGGACGGAAAAACCTTCTTCAAATCTAACTTAACTACACCTGAAAGTTTGGACCTTTTCCGTATGATGGCTGAAGCTGTATCTAACGGCATGACCCACCTGATTATGGAAGTTTCAAGTCAGGCCTATCTAACCAAGCGTGTCTATGGTTTGACCTTTGATGTAGGTGTCTTTCTTAACATCAGTCCAGACCACATCGGACCTATTGAACACCCAACCTTTGAAGACTACTTCTACCACAAGCGTCTCCTCTTGAAAAATAGTCAAGCAGTTATTGTCAATAGTGGTATGAATCACTTCGATTTTGTTGCTGAAGAAGTCGCTGATAAAGACCACGATTTCTATGGTAAGGACTCTAAAAATACCGTTAAACATAGCTCAGGTTTTAGCTTTAAAGCCAAAGGTAAACTAGCTGGTGATTACGATATCCAACTCATTGGTGACTTTAATCAGGATAACGCCATGGCTGCTGGTTTAGCCTGCCTACGTCTTGGAGCCAGTCTTGAAGATATTAAAAAAGGGATTGCTCAAACCTCTGTTCCAGGCCGTATGGAAATTCTCACTCAGGCAAATGGTGCTAAGGTATTCGTCGACTATGCTCACAATGGTGACAGCCTAGACAAGCTCTTGCAAGTCGTAACTGACCACCAAAAAGGTAAGATTAGTTTGATTCTAGGAGCTCCTGGGAATAAGGGCGAGAGCCGTCGTCAAGACTTTGGTCACGTCCTCAACACTTACCCCGAAATAAATGTCATCTTGTCTACTGATGACCCTAACAAGGAAGACCCCCTTATTATCTGTCAAGAAATTGCTAGTCATATCAATCGTAAGGTTCGTATCATTGTTGATCGAGAGGAAGCCATCAAAACAGCCATGTCTGAAACCACAGGATCAAGCGATGCCCTTGTTATCGCCGGTAAGGGAGCTGATGCCTTTCAAATTGTGAATGGTAAACGCACTGATTATGCTGGTGATATTGAAGTCGCTAAGAAATATTTGTAAACAAATAACTCAAAAAGCCAATTGAGATGATGATTTTCATCTCAATTGGCTTTTTTACTATTGAAACACTAGTCTTTACCTAGTGTCTTCTTAAGAATATCATAGAAGGGATTGAGGGTAGGGTCTTATCAAATGAACCAACAAGCGTCTCTAATTGTCCGCCAAACTGACGCTTAAAATTAAAGTTTCCTTTGCCAGAACTAGCTGCCTCAGTTTCAATAGTACCGTAAAAGTTAAAATGCTTTTTAGACTTACTTTTAGCATATTTTAGCATCTCCCAATGAAGCAAAACCGCTCCACCGAAATTAAGGTAGGCTTCATCATTACCCCCGTAAAAGCTGACAATTTCTGGACCATAATCCATGAAAAGATAAGCTGAAAGCGGTAATTTGTCAGTCTTAATTTGGTAAGACTTGAATTGTTCTAATCGCTTATAGTAGCTTCTCAATTGATCCTCTGCATCTGCTATTTGACCCTTGGTACGTTTTTTCTGAGGACCTTCTTTTAAATCCTGAATCTTGGCTTCAAAAGACTGAATATTCTCATCAAGATAAGCTAGATAGGCTGGACAATCCAAATAAGCTAACATAAACTTGGCAGATTTGCCAAAACATTTTTTTAGATTTTGAAAATAAACTAGCGGATGAACAGAAAATCCCTTTCTCTCTGCTGTTCGACTTAAAATATCGTAGAACTGGTCAAGTTGATGCTCATCAAGTTCTTCAGTCTTGACATTCAGAGCAGTGAATTTTTTGAGGTCTCGCTTCAATGATGGAGAAAAGGCAGCAAGGATTTCATCAGAACTAGCAAAACTTTCTATTGATTTTACGAACATCTGGTTAACCACAAGAGAGTGTTCAAAACCTAATGTTTCAAATACCTCTAGCACATCACTGGCCTTATCCACTTCAATATTTTCAAGTTTTTCATTTCTAATAAGATTTGTCAGATAAGGGTGTATAGAAAGTGTGGCAATATTTTTCTTTCTTAAATAAAGTATTAAAGCTTCGAGTATCTCTCTGTCAAACCAGCAAGAGGAGTGGTAATCTAGCAGGGGTCCATGTAACAAGAGGGCCTTTTTAAATACACGAAAGCTTTTCTTATAAACGACTATTGCTTGTGCTACCCTTAAGCCATCTCTTTCAAAAACCAGAGCTTCTACCTTTTCTATATGGTCTTGACTTTCCTGAAGCTTAGCCATCTCAGCAGACTGCAGAAAATTAGCACACTTTTCATTTAGCTGTGTGTTTCGATAATCATCAAAACTAACACTTTTAACAAAAATAGACATTACTATCATCCCTTTCTGTTTCATCCTATATCCCACATTTCCCTAAATCATTAAATACTTTTAATGATGGAAAATTTTTCCAAACCAAGAGGGGTATTGGGTGATCATGAACATTACTCACATATAATGAGAAAAACTAGTTGAATTATTAAAAATATAAACATCATTATATACAAAATTACCACTTTTGTTAAGAATTTTGCGATATTTTTTGAAACCTACACGACTTTTCATTTGATTATAAAAAGTCCTTCCACTTGAATGTGGAAGAACCTTTCTTCATTGATACTTACCTATAACGTCTCAATTGAGGTGGGGTATAAGACTGAACAAAGGCCTCAATTTCAGAAAAATCATCCGTAAAGAGAAATTTTGCAGCCGTTTCAGTCTCTAAAAAATCAAGAGCAACCAATGGTATCTAACATGGCCTTCATGGCATCGTAATAGCCGTTGAGATTAAAGAAAACACAGGGTTTGTCCAACTTACCCACACGAGCAGCAGCAATAGCTTCTGAGATTTCTTCAAGGATTCCAATACCTCCTGGAAGGGCGATAAATACTCACCTTGCTCTAACATGGCAGTCTTACGCTCTGCCATCGTTTCTACTATAGTCATTGAGGTCAATCCCTCATAAGCAATTTCCCTATCTTTGAGAAACTGTGGCATGATACCATGAGCCTGACCTCCATATTCCAAAACCGTATCACCCAGAACTCCCATAAGTCCCATCTTACTGCCACCATAAACTAGGATAAGACTATTTTTAGCAATCCATCTCCCCAAGGCAATCGTTGCTTCTTTAAAGCTAGGATTGTCACCCATATTAGCTCCCAAATAGACTGTTACTTTCATCGAAGTCCTCTTCTTATTCTATTATAACGCAAAAATTCCTGCCATAACTGACAGGAGTTTTCGCTTAGTCTTTACGCTCCAAATTACGAAGCATCTCATCAATTTTATTACCGTATTCGATAGACTCATCCTTTATAAAGATCAAATCTGGAATCTTATACATAGTCAGATTTTTACCAAGTTCTCGCTTAATGGTACCTGTCGCTTTTTCAAGACCAGTTTGCGCTTTTTGGTTGTCTGACGCTAAAGTAGAGTGAATGGTATAGAAAACCTTAGCCGCCGACAAATCACCAAGCATTTGAACATCCGTGATGGTTACATTTTGAACACGTGGATCACGAACCTTCTTTTGAAGAATTTCGTTGACTTCACGTTTGATTTCCATTCCAACACGATCTACACGAAATGAATTTCCCATAATCTTATCCTTTCTTTTTTATAATGGAACAAAAGCCAGGCAGATGACCCAGCTTTGTCCCCTAAATAAGCTTCCTTAGAAATATGACGTGATTACCGTTTGATTTCTTCCATGATGTAAGCTTCGATAACGTCATCAACTTTAATATCGTTATAGTTTTCAATCGTCAAACCACCCTCTTGAGCGTTTCCGACTTCTTTAACGTCATCTTTATAGTGTTTCAAGCTTGCCAATTTACCATCAAAAATAACGACACCATCACGAATGACACGGGCACTTGAATCACGAGTGATTTTACCATTAGTAACCATGAATCCACCGATTGTTCCGACTTTAGAAACTTTGAAAGTTTCACGGATAACTGCTTCACCAATGATTTTTTCTTCAAATTCAGGATCAAGCATCCCTTTCATGGCATCTTCGATTTCTTCGATAACCTTATAGATGATGCTATGAAGGCGAATTTCAACTTCATCAGTTTCCGCTTGTTGACGCGCCTGTGGTGTAGGACGAACGTTAAATCCGATAACAACAGCATCTGAGGCTTCGGCAAGCGTAATATCAGATTCGTTAATAGCACCTACTGCTGAGTGAACAACATTTACACGAACCCCCTCAACATCAATCTTAAGAAGAGATGCTGCCAAGGCTTCAACTGAACCTTGTACGTCAGCCTTGATAATAACATTAACAGTTTTCATTTCACCAGCTTTAAGGGTATCAAAGAGGTTATCAAGACTAACACGGTGTGTTTGTTGACGTTGTTTCATAAGAGCACGTTTTGCACGCTCTTCGCCAGCAGCACGAGCTGCCTTTTCATCTTCATAAACCGCAAAATGGTCACCAGCCATTGGTGCTTCATTCAAACCAGTAATTGAAACTGGTGCTGATGGTCCTGCAGTCTTAATGCGACGACCAAGGTCATTGGTCATAGCACGAACACGTCCGAAAGTGTTACCAACAACGATTGGATCTTGAACATTCAAAGTACCTTGTTGTACAAGAAGGGTAGCAACCGCACCTTTACCTTTATCCAAGCGAGCTTCGATAACAGTGCCGATGGCTCGAACTGTTGGATCAGCCTTAAGTTCTTCAACTTCTGCGACAAGAAGAATAGTTTCAAGTAATTCTTCAATGTTTTGACCAAATTTCGCTGAAATCTCAACGAATTCGCTATCACCACCCCAAGCTGTTGAGATAACGCCATGCTCTGCTAATTCACCGATAACACGTTCTGGGTTCGCATCTGGTTTATCAATCTTGTTAATCGCAACAATGATTGGAACACCCGCAGCTTTAGAGTGGTTGATGGCTTCAATCGTTTGTGGCATAACACCATCATCCGCAGCTACAATCAAGACAGTAATATCTGTAACAGAGGCACCGCGAGCACGCATAGATGTAAAGGCCGCGTGTCCAGGGGTATCAAGGAAGGTAATCTTCTTACCACCCTCTTCAATTTGGTAGGCACCAATGTGCTGTGTGATACCACCTGCTTCACCTGTAGCAACACGAGAATTACGAAGAGTATCAAGAAGGGTTGTTTTACCGTGGTCAACGTGTCCCATGATAGTAACAACTGGTGCGCGCTCTACCATAGCATCTTTATTGAGGTAATCTTCATCAACAAAGAAACGTTCGATATCAGCATTATCGACCTCTTCTTTTTTGGTTGCCTCAATACCATAGCCAACCATCAACAACTCAATTGTATCGCCGTCAAGAGATTGGTTTTGAGTTGCCATAACACCCATCATGAAGAGTTTCTTAACGATTTCAGCTGGCTCACGTTTAATACGTTTTGCGATTTCTGCAACCGTCATACCTTCTGTGTATTCAAATTCTTTTGGTAATTCATGGAATTTACGCTCTGTTACTGATTTCGGAGCTGAATTACCACGGTTATTTTTACCTTTTTTATTTTTGTTTTTATTCCAGTTACTATTTCGTTGATTTCTCACTTGGTTTTGATTATTCCACTTATTATTTCTAGTTTGCTTTGGTCCATCTTCATTCACGCGACGATTATCACGTGATTTATTTGGACGTACTTTTTTACGACGTGTATCTTGTACTTGTGCAGTTGGAGCTGATTGGGGAGCCACTGGTGCTGGTTTTGGAGCTGGCTTAGTTTCAGCAGCGGCCTTTTGAACTGCTACTTCAGCTTGTTGTTTTTCTTTTCTTGCCTTTTCCTGCTCTTTTGCACGGCGTTGCTCTGCAGCTTTTTCTTCACGGAAACGTGTTTCACTTTGACGTGAATACTCTGCGTTTTGCTCTGCCTTCAAGGCTGCTGCACGCGCTTTTAAGTCAATGCGCGGACCTGCCTGATTATTTCGAGCATTATCTCTACGGTTATTTTGATTCTGATCATTACGCAGTTTCCCTTGGAATTTACGGTCATGATTAGTACTGTTATCACGATTTCCTTTGTTATGGTCCCCTTGACCATTTCCTTTTTGATTGCGACGATCATTATTGTGACGCTTACCTTGATCGTTTCCTTGTTGATTTCGGTTACGGTTATCTCGTCCCCCACCGTTTTTACGACGTTCTGCTTCTGCCTTGGCACGTGCTTCTCGTTCGGCCTTAAAATTACGGCTTTTCGGTTTTTTCAGAGCCACAGAGGCTTCTTTGACTTCAGCCTTTGATGTTTCTTTAGCAGGAGCTGATTTTGCAACAGATGCCTTATCAACCTTAGGCTCTACCTTCTCCTCTTTAGGGGTTGGTGTCGCTTTAGGTGCTGGCTTACTTTCAGCCTTGGCTGTACCCGCTTTTAAACTTGAAGTGATACGATTAGCATCTGCTTCTTCAACTGATGAGGAGTGGCTCTTAACAGAAAGGCCTAGTTCCTGAGCTTTCGCAACAATAACCTTGCTTTCTACACCAACCTCTTTTGCGATTTCATATAATCGTTTCTTTGACACGTGATGTCCTCCTATTCTTTATTCCATAAGAGTCCTCATTTTCTTTGAAAATCCAGCATCTACTACAGCAACCGTTTTCCTTGGTTTACCAATAGCCATGCTTAATTCCAGCGCGTTAAACACTGTGGAGACTTCTATATTATAGTAGTTACATTTATCAGTCGTCTTTTTAGTCACGTTACTACCAGCATCATTGGCAAGAAAAACTAGTCTCGCCTGCCCTGATTGAACTGCCTTAATGACAAGTTCTTCACCAGAAATAAGCTTCCCAGCTCTTTGTGCTAGTCCCAACATATTTGACAATTTTTCTGTGTTATTCAAGACCTAATTCTCTTCTTTTGACCTTGTGATCCACATAAGCAATGAGTTCATCGTAAAAACTTTCGGGAACATCCATGGAAAAACTATGGTTGAAAACTTGTTTCTTTTTAGCTTGTAGGGCTTCCTCATTATCCAATTTAATGTAGGCGCCTCGCCCATTTTTCTTTCCTGTTGGATCGACGAAAATTTCACCATCTTTAGTTTTCACAATGCGGAGCAAATCACGTTTATCGATGATTTCTCCTGAGACAACTGATTTTCGTAAAGGTATTTTTCGTGTTCTAGCCATCAAACACCTCTATTTTCTTCTTATTCTGCTTCTGGTGCTTCTTCCGTTGTTACATCTACAGGTGTAGCTTCTGCAACAATTTCTTCGACAACTTCATCTACTTCAGCCTCAGCTTTCTCAGCTTCTAGTGCTTCATATTCAGAAGCTGACTTGATATCAATACGGTAGCCAGTCAAATGCGCTGCCAAACGAACGTTTTGTCCACGACGACCAATTGCAAGAGACAATTTGTTATCTGGTACAACTACTGTCGCACGTTTGCTATCATCTTCGTCGAAGAGAACATAGTCCACTTCAGCTGGTGCAATAGCATTGTAGATAAATTCAGCTGGATCTTCCACCCATTGAATAACATCAATATTTTCCTCAACAGGAACCTCAATACCTGTCTTAGCATCCAAACGTGTTGGGTGGAAACGGCTGACAACTTTCTTGATGTTGCTTCCACCACGACCGACGATAGTACCAATAGCATCAACATTCGGATTATGGCTGCGAACAGCAACCTTAGTACGATCACCTGCTTCACGGGAAACGCTCATGATTTCTACAGTTCCATCAAATACTTCCGGAATTTCTTGCTCCATGATGCGTTTGATGAATTCTGGATGGCTACGGCTCACAAAGACGTTAACACCTTTAGGATTGTTTTCAACTTTATAAACATAAACATCGATGACGTCGTGTGACTTAAAACTTTCACCAGGAATTTGGTCTTGGCGTGATAATTGAGCTTCGAGCGTTCCAAGATTAACATAAATGAAACGTTGGTCAAAGCGTTCAACTGTTCCTTGCATGATTTCACCTTCATGTTGCTTATACTCATTATAAGTAATCTCACGCATTTGCTTACGCATTTTTTCCATAATCGTTTGTTTAGCAGATTGAGCTGCGACACGACCAAATTCGTCGACTGACTCTTCAAAGCGAATCTTGTCACCAAGTTCGTAAGCTGAACTAATAGCAAGCGCATCTTTCAAGCTGATTTCCAAACGACTATCGAAGACTTCATCTACAACTTCACGAACGGTAAAAACTTGAAAATCACCTGTTTTTTCATTGAATTCAACAACTGCTGATTCAGACTGACCATAACGACGCTTGTAAGCTGATTTAAGTGATTCAACCACAGCATCGATGATGTCTTCCTTGTTAATGTGTTTTTCTTCTTCCAAGACACGGAAGGCTTCTAGCATTTCTGTGCTCATATTCTTTGTTGTTTTAGCCGTTAAGGGCCAAAACTGGCATCCTTTCTTTATTTACACTAAGAGTTTTAGAGTTTGACTGCCAAACGAGCTTTAGCAACTGTTTGATAGGGAATCTCAACAGTCTTATGGCGAGTCTTATCAAGATAATCAATTGTTAGAGTTTCGCCATCGAAGGCTAACAAGTCGCCTTGGAAAATCTTGATTTTATCAATAGCCTTGTAAAGGCTAACATTGATATACTGACCAACAGCATTCTTCAAAGCTTCTTTAGTCTTCAAGGGACGCTCTAATCCAGGGCTAGACACTTCCAACATGTATTGATCCGGGAAAGGGTCAGGCTGAATAGTATCCAAGAGAGGGCTGATAATTTCAGTCAGGTCTGCAGTATCTTCTACAGTAATTCCACCTGGCTTATCAATCAAAACGGACAAAATATAGTCACTGCCAATTTTTTCATACTCGATATCGACCAATTCGTAGGGGTCAGGAATTGCTGGAGCTACGACAGCCGTCACGAGATCAATAATTTTTTGCGACATTATGACCTCCTTACACACACAAGAGACGAAGTTTCTACTCCGCCTCTCTTTCGTTATTTCTTCATATTATAGCATAGCTTAAAAACTATTGCAAGTAATAATCATATGACAGCCAAAAGGCTGGGAATCTCTCAAGAGTTCTATTGTGCTGCTGGAACCAAGCTATAAGTAGTTACACCTGAACCATTATAATTAATTGTAGGGGCTGTTGTAGCTTGGTCCTGAACATAATTACTAGTATTCTCAGTGTAGCTATTGCCGTAGGTGGTACCTCCATAGTAGGTACTTACTGATCCACCACCTGTTGCCTCAGATGGTCCAGCCTCATAACTTCCAGTAGAGTTAACGAAATCATCTGAAACATAGCTAGAAGTCCCAAAATCATTGAGTACCAAACTAGTCTTAAGTTTAGATTCAGAAACTCCCTTCTTGCCAACTTCCTTCTTAATACGGTTTTGGACCTTAAGAATATCCTCAGTTGAGGCTACTTGGTAGCTTCCACCATTGATCATTGCATCCGAACCAGCCAACTGGTAAGACTTGATATTTTTAAGGGCCTCACTATAACCCATCAAACCACGCAGAGTAGTGCTATCACCAAGATTGATACTTGTTTGTACATTCGAACTGACAGCAGACAAAATTTTCTTATAAGAACCTATCGAGTCCATCTTCATGAGCTTAGCCACAATCTTTTGAATAACCTCACGTTGACGTTTTTGACGACCGTAATCACCATCGGGATCATCATAACGCATACGTGAATACACTAAGGCCTGTTCTCCATTGATTTTATGGGTTCCAGGCTCTACTTTCGCCTGAAATTCTGGTTCGTTTTCTGCAATCGAAATTGGGAAATCAAAATGGTTCGTTACCTCGATACCACCAACGGCATCCACCAAATCAATCATACCCTGCATATTAATCAGCGCATAGTAGTCAATATCAATATCTAAAACCTTTTGAATGGTTGAAATAGCTAAGTCAGCCCCACCCTCAGCATAGGCTGAGTTTAGTTTTGCTTCACCCGATCCCTCAACATCTGTCAAAAGGTCACGTTCCAAACTGGTCATGGTAGTTCTCTTAGTCTTAGGATTCACTGTTACCAAAATCATTGTATCAGAATTTCCTTCCCAGGTTTCCTTACGTCCTTCGGATCCTGTATCCACCCCCATCAAAAGAATAGTTATAGGCTTTGTCTGTTGAATAGCCTTACTATTCCCCGACGTTACCTTTGAAACTCTAAAGGTTTTTGACAATTCTCCTGTAGCATAATTATAAGTTGTCGTTAGATAAATACCAGCAGCTACTACTGTGGTGGCAAGAATTGCCGACAACATCAATAAAATTTTTCGTCCAAGTTTCATGTTTTTTCCTAATCTATGAGTTTAGCCATCAGGTAAACATCTAGAAATTCTCCATTTTTAGTTCTGGCACCACGTTTCTTAGTGCCTTCAATATCAAATCCAAATTTTTGATAGAGATGTACCGCCCGTTCATTACGTGCTTGAACAGTCAACTCTAAGCGACGGATAGCAGGTGTATTGACTGCCCAGTCAATCATTGTTCCCATAAGAAACTGACCAATACCATTGCCCCAATAAGGTTTAGCAACCGCAATGAAAACATCACCGATGTGACTGGTCTTCGTGTCTTGATTAGAAGTAACATTACAAACACCAATAACCTCATGACCCAATTTTGCGACTAAGCAAATCTCATTTGGGACACTCTGACGGCTATCAATATAAGAGGCTAACTGTTCGCCATTCAGTACAGAGCTCCTATCATCCTGAGCCAAAAAATCTGACTCTAGAGTTACCGTCTCTAGTAATTGTGCTAAGGATACGGAATCCTCTCTCTGGGCTTCCTCAATGACTAATTCGTACTCAGCCATTTACCATCTCCTCCTGGATTTCTTTACTTCTAGGGCCAAAAGATTCCAGAAGCAGTTGACGTCCATCACCATGATGAGTTATCGAAATTAAGAGATAGTCTCCCAGGAGACTTTCATCTAAGAGTTCTCCCCACTCGATAATCGTCACACCGTCACCGTATAGAAAATCATCTAAGTCAATAGAATCTGGATCATCACCAATACGATAAACATCTAAATGATATAGCGGTAAACGCCCCTCATATTCTCTAACAATAGTATAGGTTGGGCTCTTGATCATCTGTGAAACATCCAAACCTTTAGCAATTCCCTTAGTTAAAGTGGTTTTACCAGCTCCCAGATCACCTGATAGAACAATTATATCTCCAGAATTGAGCAATCGACCTAACTTTTGCCCTATACTAATCAATTCCTCTTCATTTTGACTGTAAATCATGTTTTCATTATATCAAAAAATAAAAATCTGGACTATAGTCCACTGTAAAAATCCATAAAAGCTTATAAATACTAAGATAGCAAGAATAATTTAGATATAACACCCTGTCTTAATTTAATACTTTCTTACATTAAATTAAACCTCCATAAAGTTAATATTTCTAACAAGATTTCAATCTTAACTTAAAACAGTCGTGAAAGTAAACCTCAAATCATCACTCGTAAAAAACTAAAAAAGCCTGACAAAAGGACAGACTTTTTTGCTTATAAATATTAGATCACAGCCATGCTAATGAAGTTAAGGATAAACAAGATATCCAAAATCCACATGACAAGATGAACATCTTTTGCTTGACCTTTGATAATTTTGACCAAAGTGTAAGTAAGGAAACCAGCTGCAATACCGTAGGTAATGCTATATGAGAATCCCATAAAAATAGAAGTGAAAAAGGCAGGAATTGCTTCAGACAAGTCTTCCCAATCCACAGCCTTAAGGTTAGAGAGCATCATAACACCAACAATGATAAGAATAGGTGCAGTTGCTGCACTAGGAACGATTGACACAAGTGGGCTAAAGAAACTTGAAATCGCAAAGAGTACTGCAACCACAAGAGCTGTCAAACCAGTACGCCCACCAGCACCAATACCTGCTGCAGATTCAACGTAAGTTGTAACGTTGGAGGTCCCGGCAATGGCACCAATACTTGTACCAACGAGGTCAGAGTAAAGGGCGCGGTCAAGGGCTTTAGATTCTTTGTTATCACCTGTTGAAGCGATGATACCAACCTTCTCACCAGTACCAATCAAAGTACCGATAGTATCAAAGATATCAGTTAATGAGAAGGCAAGGAGAGCCATAAAGACACCTGGCAAACGTGACATATCTGAGAAGAGAGAACCCAAACCTTTAGAACCTAGAGCTACACCAAAGACTTGCCCCAAATCCTTAATAGAAGCAGTCAGACTAGCAGCATGCCAGTCAATACTACCAAGGTCAACTACACCAGCAAAAATAGCGATAACAGTTGTTACAACAATTGAAAGGAGGACTCCTCCACGAATTCCCTTAACAATAAAGAAAATCGCAACTGCAAGACCAATCAAACCTACAATAACAGTTGGATTATTGAAAGCTACCAAGCCAGGTGTAGCAGCTGATGAAGCTGTAATTGAAGCTTGAGCCATATCAGCTCCCTTTCCGCTTACCGTATAAGTACCTGGATTAATTTTAAACTCCAAGAAACCTGCATTTTTAATACCTACATAAGCAAGGAAAATACCAATACCTGCTGAAATAGCAGACTTAAGTGCTGTCGGAATAGATTCAATAATCATATTACGTACTTTAGTAACTGTGATAAGCAAAGAAATAACACCACACAAAAAGACCATAGCCAAGGCTTCTTGCCAAGTGTAGCCCAAAGAAAAGACCACTGTGTAGGTAAAGAAGGCATTGAGACCCATACCAGGCGCTTGGGCGTATGGTAGGTTAGCATAAAATGCCATCATCAACGTCCCTGCAACCGCACCAATAATTGTTGCTAAGAAAACACCTTGTGCAGGCATTCCTGTTTGGGCCAACATCGCTGGGTTAACAAAGAGGATGTAAGACATGGCAAAGAAAGTTGTCAATCCGGCAGTCACTTCTGTGCGGACGTCAGTACCATGTTCTTTCAATTTGAAAATCTTTTCCATGAAAGTTTAGACTCCTTAGTAAAAAATATTGTCAAAATCCGAATAATTTCGGAACATTCTCACGTAGAATGCAACATTACTATTCTACATAAAATTATTTGTTTGTGCAAGGTTTATTTCCTGAGACTTTTCTTAAGAAAACCCGAACGTTCTTAGAAAACTATTTCTCAATCACCAACAAAGGATAGATTTTTGCTATAATAGGAACATGACAAAAAAATTGATTGTACTAGATCTTGATGGAACGCTCTTGCGCCCAGATGGAACTATTTCAGAATTCACACAAAAAACGATTAAAGATGTACAAAATAAAGGACACCAAGTTGTTATTGCTACAGGTCGTCCTTATCGTATGGCTATTGACCATTACAAAACACTAGGGTTAGAAACACCACTCATCACTTTTAATGGCTCCTTGACCAGTCTTCCAGACCAAGACTGGGCCTATGAGCATTCGGTTAAATTAGACAAAAAACATCTGATTAACCTCTTACAACGACATGATGAGTTAGAGATGGATTTTCTGGCTAGTGAATACCGAAAACACTTCTATATCTCTATGAATCACCCAGAGCGTATTCAACCACAACTCTTTGGTGTTGATAAAATCATTGAGGCTATGCGTTTGGAACCAGCAAAAATTACACGCAACCCAAATGCTCTTCTTATGCAAACTCGTCACGAAGATAAGTACCAGCTAGCCGATGATATCAAGAAAGACTTCAAGGAAGAAATTGAAGTTGATTCTTGGGGTGGGCCACTTAATATTTTAGAGTTTTCACCTAAAGGTATTAACAAGGCTTATGCCCTAAACTACTTACTTAAGGTTATGCGCAAATCAACGGATGATTTGATTGCTTTTGGAGACGAGCACAACGATACAGAGATGTTGGAACTTGCCAAGACTGGTTATGCCATGAAGAATGCTAGCTCTGTCCTTCTCCCCCATGCTAACGAACAAATTGAATGGACTAATGAGGAAGACGGCGTTGCTCGCAAACTTCAGGAACTACTTTTATAAACAAGAAAAGACACCGAAAATTTCTTCGGTGTCTTTTCTTCTGATTAAGGTAAAATAGCCACTGCACGCACTGGGGAACCTGTCGCCTTGTCCCAGTGTGGAAATGCAATTGAAATCAAAGCACCAAGAGCTGGAACTTGATCCAATTGATTCAAGACTTCTACCTGATAAATGTCTTGTTCCAAGAGGTAGTATTCGTTAACCAAACCATGTTCTGCTGCTGGAATACCAGCATCTGTGTCAAAAGTCTCATGCCCCACTGCCTTGACATGACGCTCATGGATTAAGAATTCCAAAGCTTCGTGGCTCCAACCAGGACTTTGCTGAACACCATTCTCATCAAGGTTGCGCATGGCATCTTGATCTGGCCAACGCTTCGACCAATCACTACGAAAAGCAACAAAGGCTCCTTCTCTAATTTTTCCATGCTCTGCTTCAAAGTCTAAGATATCTTGTTTGCTCAAGATAAAATTTGGATTCTCAGAGACTTCTTTAGACTTGTCGATAACATAGAGTGGCAAAAGGAGATCCTTGAGGGCAATCTCATCTAGCCAGCGACCTCCTTCGACAAAGTGAATAGGTGCATCAATATGAGTTCCGTATTGACCAACCACTGTGAATTTTTGAACATGGAAACCATCTTTTAAGGTAAAAAGGTCTTCTTGTTTCAAAGCAGGGAGGACTGGAAAATGTGGACTTTCCGCATTAATTTTGTGGGTCAAGTCGACCCATTTTTTGGATTGCAATTCATTATAAATACTTAGTAAATCTGACATAAGGAGGCCCTCTTTTCTTATAGATTTAACCTTAAATAGTTAATTGAAGCAATTATAGCAGTTGTAACTACGCATTACAAGCATTTATCTGATTTCCCCTTAATCCCATTTTCTCTATTTAGATATAGCTTTAAGATATATCTAAATTCTTTTATCTGAAAAGAAAGTATATTTGCAAGAATTTGATGTTTTTTTCAATTTTATGATACTTTTGTTACGAAAACTATTGACAAACCAATGATAACGCTTTATAATTAGACTGTTCTAATTTTCGAGGGGCTAAAAAAATATTGTTGTCATTTTCATGTCATGAATGATAATATCAATAATCATTTTTCTATTCCTAAGAAGCAATATATAAAAGGAGGAGAACACGAATGGGTATCGGTATTATTATTGCCAGCCATGGTAAGTTCGCTGAAGGAATCCACCAATCAGGCTCTATGATTTTTGGGGACCAAGAGAAAGTTCAAGTTGTGACTTTCATGCCAAGTGAAGGTCCTGATGATTTGTACGCTCACTTCAACAAAGCCATTGCACAATTCGATGTTGATGATGAAATTCTTGTTTTGGCTGACCTTTGGAGTGGTTCACCATTTAACCAAGCTAGTCGAATCGCTAGGGAAAATCCAGATCGCAAGATTGCTATCATCACAGGACTTAACTTGCCAATGCTAATCCAAGCATACACTGAACGTATGATGGATGCTAACGCTACTGTAGAGCAAGTTGCTGCTAATATCATCAAGGAAGCTAAGGGTGGTATCAAGGCACTTCCAGAGGAGCTAAATCCAGCTGAGGAAACAACTGCAGCTCCTGTAGAAGCTGCAGCACCTCAAGGAGCTATCCCTGAAGGAACAGTCATCGGAGATGGTAAACTCAAGATTAACTTGGCACGTTTGGACACACGTCTCTTGCATGGTCAAGTAGTAACTAACTGGGTACCTTATTCTAAAGCAGACCGTATTATTGTTGCTTCGGATGACGTTGCCAAAGATGAGCTTCGTAAGGAATTGATCAAACAGGCTGCACCAAACGGTATTAAAGTAAACGTTGTTCCGATTCAAAAATTAATTGATGCTTCTAAAGACCCACGTTTTGGAAATACACATGCACTTGTCTTGTTCGAAACTGTTCAAGACGTACTTCGTGCTGTCGAAGGTGGCGTGCCAATAAAAGAACTTAACGTTGGTTCTATGGCTCACTCAACTGGTAAAACAATGGTTAACAACGTTTTGTCTATGGATAAAGATGATGTTGCTTGTTTTGAAAAATTACGTGACCTTGGCGTTGAATTTGACGTCCGTAAGGTTCCAAACGATTCTAAGAAAGACTTGTTTGAGCTTATCAAGAAAGCTAACGTTCAATAATCTTCATTCGGATAAATTAGTTGATAAATTCAACTAACGACAACTCAATAGAAAAGGAATTATAACCATGTCAGATATGTCAATTATTTCTGCGATTTTGGTCGTAGCTGTTGCCTTCCTTGCTGGTCTTGAAGGTATCCTTGACCAATTCCAATTCCACCAACCACTTGTTGCATGTACCCTCATCGGTGCTGCCACAGGTAACCTCACTGCAGGTATCATGCTTGGTGGTTCTCTTCAAATGATTACCCTTGCTTGGGCAAACATCGGTGCTGCCGTAGCTCCTGACGTTGCCCTTGCATCTGTTGCTGCTGCCATCATTTTGGTTAAAGGTGGTAAATTTACAGCTGAAGGTATCGGTGTTGCGATTGCAATAGCTATCCTGCTTGCAGTTGCAGGTCTCTTCCTAACTATGCCTGTTCGTACAGCATCTATTGCCTTTGTTCATGCTGCAGATAAAGCTGCAGAACACGGAAACATCGCTGGTGTTGAACGTGCATACTACCTCGCTCTCCTTCTTCAAGGTTTGCGTATTGCTGTGCCAGCAGCCCTTCTTCTTGCCATCCCGGCCCAATCTGTTCAACATGCCCTTGGCTTGATGCCTGACTGGCTCACCCATGGTTTGGTTGTCGGTGGTGGTATGGTCGTAGCCGTTGGTTACGCCATGATTATCAATATGATGGCTACTCGTGAAGTTTGGCCATTCTTCGCCATCGGTTTTGCTTTGGCAGCAATTAGCCAATTGACACTTATCGCTCTTAGTACCATTGGTGTTGCCATCGCCTTCATCTACCTCAACCTTTCTAAACAAGGTGGCGGAAATGGTGGCGGAAATGGTGGCGGAACTTCATCTGGTTCAGGCGACCCAATCGGCGATATCTTGGAAGACTACTAGGAAGGGGTGCTCTCATGGCTGAAAAAATTCAATTATCTCAAGCGGATCGTAAAAAGGTTTGGTGGCGCTCACAATTCTTGCAAGGTGCATGGAACTATGAACGTATGCAAAACTTGGGTTGGGCTTACTCACTCATTCCTGCTATCAAAAAACTTTATACTAACAAAGAGGACCAAGCCGCAGCTCTTAAACGTCACTTGGAATTCTTCAACACTCACCCTTACGTAGCTGCTCCTATCATAGGGGTTACCTTAGCTCTTGAAGAAGAAAAAGCTAATGGTACTGAAATCGAAGATGCGGCTATCCAAGGGGTTAAAATCGGTATGATGGGTCCACTTGCCGGTATCGGTGACCCTGTCTTCTGGTTCACAATTCGTCCAATTCTTGGTGCCCTTGGTGCATCATTGGCACAAGCTGGTAACATTGCTGGTCCACTTATCTTCTTCATTGGTTGGAACCTTATCCGCATGGCCTTCTTGTGGTACACTCAAGAACTTGGTTACAAAGCAGGTTCAGAAATCACTAAAGACATATCTGGTGGTATCTTGAAAGATATTACTAAAGGGGCATCAATACTTGGTATGTTCATCTTGGCCGTCCTCGTTGAACGTTGGGTATCTGTCGTCTTCACTGTAAAGCTTCCAGGTAAAGTTTTGCCTAAAGGTGCTTATATTGAATGGCCAAAAGGATATGTTACTGGTGACCAACTAAAAACTATCCTTGGTCAAGTCAACGATAAGCTTAGCTTTGATAAGATTCAAGTCGATACCCTACAAAAACAATTGGATTCATTAATTCCAGGTTTGACGGGACTTCTCCTTACTTTTGCATGTATGTGGTTGCTTAAGAAGAAAGTTTCACCAATCACAATCATCATCGGACTCTTTGTAGTTGGTATTGTTGCAAGCTTCTTCGGAATCATGTAAAAAGAGCAAGAGTTTAGCAAAGCTGAACTCTTTTCTTATGCTATAATAAAAATACTACAGTCAAAAAGAAAGATAGATATGGCACAATCATTAAACAAAACAGTTGAATTACATACAACGGGTGTTTCCTACATGGCTATCGGAGGAAAGGTCGGTAAATTTCTAATCGGAGATATGGCTCTTGAATTCTACCCAGATGTCAATGTCGAGCAATATATTCAAATCCCTTGGACCAGCATCACTCAAATTGGTGCAAATGTATCAGGAAAGAGGGTTAGTCGTCACTTTGAGATTCTAACAGACAAGAGCAAATTCCTCTTTGCCTCAAAAGATTCTGGGAAGATTCTAAAGATTGCTAGGGAACATCTTGGCAATGAAAAAGTTGTTAAATTACCTACTCTCATCCAAACCATAGGTGCTCGTATCAAAAGTTTATTTGCCAAAAAATCATAATTTTTGTATAATGTAAAGGACGGATAAGTAATAGCTAGACCTTTCCAGAAAGCCTGCGGTTGCTGTGAGCAGGTAGGGTTGACCTACGAAATTCTACCGTTTCTAATAATTAAAAACATAAACAAGTGCACTCCTGTGAAGTTGGATGGAACCGTGGCCCATGTCACTCCAACACTTTTACTGGGTGTTTTATTTTTTGGAGGAACTTATGTTAGATGTAAAACGTATTCGTAACGAATTTGATGCCCTTTCCGAAAAATTGGCTACACGTGGTGTCGTTGCTGAGACTTTAAATGAACTAAAAGAGCTTGATGTTAAACGCCGTGAGCTTCTTATCAAATCTGAAGAACTCAAAGCTCAACGTAATATCGCTTCAGATGATATTGCTCAAGCTAAGCGTAACAAAGAAGATGCTTCAGAACAAATTGCAGCCATGCAAAAAGTTTCTGCAGAGATTAAGGAAATTGATGCCGAACTTGCTGCTATCGATGAAAAGCTTAACACTATCATTGTGACACTTCCAAACACACCAAATGATTCTGTTCCAGTAGGTGCTGACGAAGATGAAAACGTAGAAGTTCGTCGTTGGGGAACACCTCGTGACTTTGATTTTGAAGTTAAAGCTCACTGGGATTTAGGGGAAGATCTTGGTATTCTTGACTGGGAACGTGGTGCAAAAGTTACAGGTTCTCGTTTCCTTTTCTACAAAGGTCTCGGAGCAAGATTGGAACGTGCAATCTACAACTTCATGTTGGATGAGCATGCTAAAGAAGGTTACACTGAAATGATCACACCTTACATGGTTAACCACGACTCTATGTTTGGTACTGGTCAATATCCAAAATTCAAAGAAGACACTTTCGAACTTGATGGTACTGACTACGTCCTTATCCCAACAGCCGAAGTTCCTTTGACCAACTACTACCGAGGTGAGATTCTTGACGGTAAAGAATTGCCAATCTACTTCACAGCCTTGAGCCCTTCATTCCGTTCAGAAGCTGGTTCAGCAGGTCGTGACACACGTGGTTTGATTCGTCTTCACCAATTCCACAAGGTTGAAATGGTCAAATTCTCAAAACCTGAAGACTCTTATGATGAATTGGAAAAAATGGTAGTTAATGCTGAAAACATCCTTCAAAAACTTAACTTGCCATACCGTGTCATCACTTTGTGTACTGGCGACATGGGATTCTCAGCTGCGAAAACTTACGACTTGGAAGTTTGGATTCCAGCACAAAATACTTACCGCGAAATTTCTTCATGTTCAAACACAGAAGATTTCCAAGCTCGTCGTGCACAAATCCGTTACCGTGACGAAGCTGATGGCAAAGTAAAACTTCTTCACACTCTCAACGGTTCAGGACTTGCTGTTGGACGCACAGTAGCCGCTATCCTTGAAAACTACCAAAACGAAGATGGTTCAGTAACTATCCCTGAAGTTCTTCGTCCTTACATGGGTGGTGCTGAAGTGATTTCACCAAAATAAATAAATGAGGTTGAGACAATTGTTCCAACCTCGTTTTTATTTTACTTTATACCAATGATGCAGTGTAAACTGAACTTTTCGTCCACTTTCTAGCTCAGGAGAGACCAAGTTAACCTTGTGGGGCTGATATTACGAAAGGGATACCTTTGGGTGCTAATTTAAAGTTCTCATTCAAAAAAGAACCTGACTCTAATATGATAAGTCAAGTTCCTCGTATATTTTTGGAGATATAACCCATTACATTTCAGATTATTATATCTGATAAAAACACTAGTAAAATAAATATAAACTTATATAGTTTTACTACTTATGTATCATTAACATTCTTCAACTCTACTTGAGTGTTTACACATAATTATTGACAGTATCAAAAGCTTAGTTTATAGTAAGCTTTTTTAGTATCTTTTATTTAATCTGAGATATAACAAAGTTCTATTTTTCTGTATCAATTACGAATAGTAAAGAAAAGGAGATAATATAATGCTAACCTATGATGAATTTAAAGAGGCTATGGACAAGGGTTTTATTAAAGGTGATACTGTCCAGATTGTCCTAAAGAATGGTAAGATCCATGACTACGTTTTAGACGGTGAACGAGTTGAGCCACACGAAATATTGAGCTTAGAAAAGGTATCGGATATAATAAAAGAACTAGGCGGAGACAACTAAAAAAGCACCTTACTGGTGCTAATCTTTATCTTATTTAACCTTGACTTTCATTTCTCCATTGAGTTTTTGACTTGCAATAGCACTGCCATCATCCGCTTTAATGTGAAACATCGGATAGCGCTCATAATTGACTTTGTTGATCGCAGCCCAAACATTGAAAGCCTCATGTTCTTTGGCAAGCATGCCATCAGCGAATTTTTGTAAATCGGTTTTGTCATAGTATTTATAATCGACAGGTACCGACATATACAAAATGGTATCACGATTATAAAAACCGTATTGACTAATATCTACACCCTTTTCTGTCAAATCATTTTGGAAGTATTCGATAAAGCTAGCCATTTGATCAGCCGTAACATCTTTTGGCCCATCTGAAGAACTTGATTCTTTAGTTTCACTTTTAGATTCTTTTTCTTCGGAAGAACTCGATTCTTTTGAAGCTTTTTCCTCACGTTGTGGATTAGACAAATCTGAACTACTACTGGTTTTAGTTTTGGCCTTAGCTTTGGCTTTCGGCTTAGAAGAAGACGTTTGGACAGTCTTAACTGGTTCTGTCTTCGTTTCCGGGGCAATACCAGTTATTTCAAAGACTTTCCCAAGAACAGCCAAGCAGACAAGCACAATAGCCCACTTTTGCCAACGTTTCAAATTCTTCCATTTACTCAACATTTTTCAATCTCCTTTAGTTTTAAATATTCATGTTTTACAAATGTCTCATCACAAATCGTGGTGAGATTATATTTTTCCATAAAGTGTAAGTAATTAAAATCATCAAGATTTTCATTTTTCAACAACTCATGGATCATATTTCTATTGGCTTGAGCTTCGTATTTCTCACGTAAACACTCATAATCTTTAGAGTTGTGCTCTAAATGGCCTAGCTCGTGCAGAATGACCTTTAAACGAGTGTCTTGGTCTTAAATCCCCGTTGATGTAAACAACCCTGTTTATAGGGTCAAGAAAGCCATTTCTGTACCATTGACTAGAGCTGAACTCACAGATAGAGACATTGAACTGCTCAAGCAATTCTTTCTCCATAACTATCAGTTCTCCTTACTGCTCATATAACCTGCAATAATGCCACAGATAGCACGCTTATCATCATCGGTCAGCGGTTTGCCGTCAATGACGTATGAAGTGGATTGCTGAGAATATTATCTAATCTTCCACTTTTACGAACATTTTTGAGTTTTCGATTTGTAGCAGTTCATCCCTATATTGAAATCACTTGATATTCTAGCATTTTTTATAGCGCTATTCAATAGAGGTAAAATATTTATATAATAAAAAAGCACCTTACTGGTGCTAGTTTCTTGCCTGCTGAACTCGTAAATTGATTGATACCTCAATATGTTGCCACGTTGCAACATTTAGGGGCGAGTTCTCTTGAATATTAAACTTATAAATTGATTGATACCCTAACGGGTATTTTTTTGCTTTCCTTTTTGCTAACTTTTGGGGTAAGCAAACGGCAACTTGTGGGGTATGAATTACTAGAATAGCTCATAAAATCGCTTTGTTATCACTCTAATAAAACCTATGAAAAAGGGGTTGATATTCCATGCAATAAAGTTTTAATTCTTTGATAACCTTTTAAGTCAGGACTTAAACAAATTTATTTCGTTGTAGGGGAGTAAAAACCATTTGCCCCAGAACACATTTGTGCTGTTTCTAAAACCTTAATTGGTACATCACTTGCCTTTGTGATTGAGAAAAATAATTTGCGATTATCATCAGGGTTGTCCGGCACATAAGCAACTGGTTTTGATAAATTTTCATACTCAACTAATTGGTGTGTTTCAAAAACTGTTCCTAATTTAAAAGCGTAAATTTCTTGTTTTGGTTTTCCGTTTTTGTCTAGTATTTTATTTCCGTTGACATCTTTTTTATCTCTCGTACAAGGCATAAAAATTTTTAAACCATGTTCTCCTTTTTTTACATGGTAACCTTGATTTTTCCATGCTCCGAAAGAACCAACAAAACCAACATCAGGTTTTTGTTTTTGTAAAAATCTCAAATTTCTTGAAGAATAGTGAGGGCAAGAAGCAACAAATTTTAGATAGCTTTTAAACATTTCTGAATTTTTGTAGTCTGAAATATTTTCTTTGATAAGGTTAGATAAACCTTTAGTATCTTTTTTTCTAACAATTCTTGAATGCTTGAATCAGCACCGGTAGTGTAAAATAAGTTGTGTAAACACAAAAAGGAATAAATCCGTTATAGTAGAGTTGCAAAACATTACTATAACGGATTTATTCCTATGACTCAGTTTACCACAGAACTACTTAACTTCCTAGCCCAAAAGCAAGATATTGATGAATTTTTCCGTACTTCTCTTGAAACAGCTATGAATGATCTGCTTCAAGCAGAGTTATCAGCCTTTTTAGGGTATGAACCTTACGATAAATTAGGCTATAATTCTGGGAATAGTCGTAACGGAAGCTATGCACGGAAATTCGAAACCAAATATGGGACTGTTCAGTTGAGTATTCCTAGAGATCGTAATGGGAACTTTAGTCCAGCTTTGCTTCCCGCTTATGGACGTCGAGATGACCACTTGGAAGAGATGGTTATCAAACTCTATCAAACCGGTGTAACGACTCGAGAAATTAGTGATATCATCGAGCGAATGTATGGTCATCACTATAGTCCTGCCACAATTTCTAATATCTCAAAAGCAACTCAGGAGAATGTCGCTACTTTTCATGAGCGAAGCTTAGAAGCCAATTACTCTGTTTTATTTCTTGACGGAACCTATCTTCCCTTAAGACGTGGAACCGTTAGTAAAGAATGTATTCATATCGCACTTGGCATTACACCAGAAGGACAGAAGGCATAGAGCTCTTCATTATCATCCCCCATGAACTCCTCTATTGTCATTACTTGAGCAAATTCATCGTGTAAGGATACTAGATTTATGGTATGCAGGACCTCTGGATCTATCAAATGACCATCTAAATTGGGTAGGGCAAAACTGGCCGTTGCATCTGAAATAAGTGACGTCTTAAACCCTAAATTAGCCGCCATGCGAGTTGTGGTAGACACACAGTGTGGCAAGGTAAAGCCTGCAATAACTAACTTATCAATTCTTTTATCTCTTAAATAGCTCTCTAAATTCGTCCTAATGAAAGCACTATTAACTATCTTTTGGAAAACAGGTTCACTTGGGTATGGTTGAAAGCCATCTTTAAAATCTTGACCTTGAGATTCGTGAAAACGTGATTGAGTATTCGTGTATACATGTTGAACATGAAGTACTGGCCATCCCCTTTCTCTAAAAAAATTAAGCAATTTTTGGGAATTCACTTCAAGCTGAGGGTTATTACGTTCTCCCCATGAACTATTATCAAAGGCCCTTTGCATATCAATCATTAATAATCCTTGCATTTTTATTCTCCTCTTTTACACCAATCTTCCAACAACTTATTTGCATCCTGACAACTATCAAAATAAGGAGTTATCAGTTGAAAGCCTTCCATTAGTTGATCTAGTAAGTCATCCCTAGTCAAGCTATCCGTCACAGGGACATCATATTTAACCAAGACCTTTCGAACACGACCAGCTTTGACTGCTTCTTTGAGCATCTGACGATTCGCTTAAGTCCCTTCCACACGATGACTGACACCATCTTCCCATCTTCTTGAGCAAGATAGTAAAGTGGAAAAGTAATCGGTAAGTCTAGGACCTTATATTGCTTCGCTAGAGTAGTATCAGATTTTTTCCGTTCGACAAAGTTCACTTCAACTGATATTCCCCAATCTTCAGCTTAACCGTATAGTCGAATCGCCATAGCAACATCATCTAAACTGTTCCTCAGGAACTCTGTAATAGCACCAGAAATGTGGACGGCATACTTTTAGCCCAATTGCTGACACGATCCATTTTCATGGGGTCTAGACGCTCCTCTAGAGCTTTTGATAAGAACTGTATTTCCCTTATGAGCAGCTTGTCCCAAAGTTTTGAGAGCTTCCATATCAAACCTGATGTGGCTCCGCCTTCTCAGGTTTGATATACTTAACTCCTTGTTTGGATAAATAAGTTTGAACATTTTCTAACATCGTTTTCTCCTTACAATACCAAAAGACCAACCCGTAAAGATTCTATTCTGGTTGGTCTCTTTTTTATTTACGTTTACGAGCAATCAAGTGGATTGGTGTTCCCTCAAAGCCAAAGGCCTGACGAATTTGATTTTCCAAGAAACGCATGTATGAGAAGTGCATAAGCTCTTCTTCATTGACAAAGATAACAAATGTTGGTGGTTTAACCGAAACTTGTGTCACGTAGAAAATCTTAAGGCGTTTCCCTTTGTCAGTTGGTGTTGGGTTGATGGCGATGGCATCCATGATAACATCATTCAAGACAGCCGATGAAATACGACGGTTTTGACTCTCACTGATGCGTTTGATCATCTCTGGTAACTTGTTAAGACGTTGTTTCGTCTTAGCCGATACAAAGACAATTGGGGCATAGCTCAAGAATTGGAACTGATCACGGATATCTGCTTCCCAGTTGGCAACGGTGTGGTTGTCCTTCTTAATCGTATCCCATTTGTTAACTACGATGATAATCCCTTTACCAGCTTCATGGGCAAAACCAGCAATACGCTTGTCATACTCACGGATACCTTCTTCGGCATTGATAACCATAAGGACAACATCAGAACGATCAATGGCACGCATAGAACGCATAACAGAGTATTTTTCTGTATTTTCATATACCTTACCAGATTTACGCATACCAGCGGTATCAATCATAGTATACTCTTGACCTTCACTGTCCACAAAGTTTGTGTCAATGGCATCACGAGTCGTACCAGCAATAGGACTCGCAATCACTCGGTCCTCGCCTAAAATGGCGTTAATCAAACTTGATTTTCCGACGTTTGGACGCCCAATCAAACTGAAACGGATGATATCTGGATTTTCTTCTTCGACTTCTGTTGGAAGATTTTCAACGATAGCATCGAGAACGTCCCCCGTACCAATACCATGAACAGATGAAACTGGATATGGATCGCCAAGCCCAAGAGAATAGAAATCATAGATATCTGCACGCATTTCAGGGTTATCCACTTTATTTACCGCCAAGATAACTGGCTTGTTGGTCTTATAGAGAATACGGGCAACGTACTCATCCGCATCTGTCACGCCTTCCTTACCTGAAACGACAAAGACAATAACGTCTGCTTCAGTCATGGCAATGCCAGCTTGGTGCTTAATCTGTTCCATGAATGGGGCATCGACATCATCGATACCACCTGTATCAATCAAGTTAAACTGACGATTAAGCCACTCAGCAGAGGTATAAATACGGTCACGTGTTACCCCTTCAACGTCTTCGACGATAGAGATACGTTCACCCGCAATTCGGTTAAATAGGGTCGACTTCCCAACATTTGGGCGACCCACGATAGCAACTGTAGGTAATGTCATATATTTAAGTCCCTGATTAAATTAGGGATTCCTTTCTTCATTTAGCAATCTAACTTCCACCAAGGAAAGCAAACACGCTTGTTCTTTATCATTATTAGAATCACCTTAACGGCGATTAACACCTTTCAAGTGAACCTCTTTAGCTAAAAAACGAATACGTTCCATCACACGTTTGGCCTGCCAAGTCTCGTCTCCCTGACGTCCATTTGATAGCTTAGCTTCTAAGTCTGCAAAACTATAGTTGGATGTGAAGAAGGTCGGTAGCTCCTCAATCATGCGATACTGGAGAATGACTTGCAAAACATCGTCCCTAATCCAAGAAGAGAATTGCTCTGCACCAATATCATCTAAAACTAGAACTTCTGCTTCTTTGACAGCATCAATTTGTTCCTTCACAGAGCCGTCCTTGATCCCATTTTTAACATCAATAGTAAAAGATGGGTAATGAATAATGGTCGTAGCAACCTTCTTCGTCTCTGAAAGTTCGTGGGCCATAGCAGCCAACATGAATGATTTCCCAACCCCCATATCTCCGTAGATATAGAGGCCTTTCTGGTCTGGACTAGGGTAATTAGCTACAAAATCAACAAGTGTCTCAAAGGTATCAACACGAGCGACATCATCTAGTGCAATATCAGCAAAGGTAATCTTGCGATAGGACTGAGGCAAGCTCACCAAGTTAATCCGCTTAGAAATAGCCTGTTGTTCTTGTTGCTCCTTAAGCTGACGCGTTTCCTTATAGGTTACGTCAGCGTAGCCTTCATTCATGGTCAGAATCGGCTCATACCCTTTGGCAATGTAGCTGACATCACCTTCTTTGACCTTACGGCATTCCACCAAGAATTGATTAAACTTTGGAAGACTACGCTTGATTTCGTCCTGGCTTAAGCCATGTTCTTGAATAAAGCCAGCTACTCTTGGATCCGCCAAGATTTGCTTGGTCAAATCTGTTGCATTACCAGACCCATGATATCCTGTTCGGTTCAAGGTTTGTCCAACTCTTTCCATAGGCTACTCCTTTCCTTTTTCTAGTTTAGCCAAAGCACGGCGTCTAATTTCGTCTAACTTGGCTTGGTCGGCCTGACTGGTTTGATTATCGTAATCAGGATCACTCCAGCTAGGTACATTTGTTTTCTTCTTAGAATCATCTTTTGTCCGCTGTGATTTTTTGTCGTAACCACTACGCAAAGCCAAAAGCCCTTGTTCAGCAGTAACAATCTTCTTAAAGTCAAAATCGTTGGCAACTTTAGAGATATACTCTCGATTCACATTTGTTGAACGTGTCCGTCCCAAACTGTAGGCAACCATGAGATTAATGACCTCATCCATAAAGCCTCTTTGTGCCAAGTCTGTGAGAATTTTTTTCTCAGAATTAGTCACAGTCCCGCCTGGACCCTTAGCACTCTGTAAGTAATCAACAGGTTTTCCAGATTTAACAGCTTTAAGAATCTTTTTCTCTGTCTCCGTCAATGCAGAATCACCACCCAATTTTTGAGCTTGAGCTTGCTCTAATTGCACTTGCATACGCTTAACAATAATCCGGTGGTTCACGGCTGTCTTTTTTGACAAGAGATAGGTATCATACCAATTCATGTCATAGGTTTCAGACAACTTATAGATTTCTGGAACATCTGTCTTTTCATCTGTAAATACAAGTCCATCAGCCTGCATACGATTCCTGAAACTGATTAAATCAAATGAATTTTTAGGCTTAATTTCAGAAACAGACTTTTGAGCCAAACGCTCATCAGTAAAAACATCCGAAAAACGTTTAGATAAGTCTTGTAAACCATGTAAACTCGTCGGTTTTAAAGCATCCACTGCTGGCTCACCAATTTTTTGCTCTAGAAGTGAACTATAAACCGCATGTTTTAGAAACTGCTCGATAGATAGGGGAGACTTAAGCTCCACAACATAAATTCCCTGAGGAGAATGATAGAAAGCCAACAAGTCTACCGCTGTCAGGACCGCCAGGGATTCCTGAAGAGGCTGCATACCAAAGTTAAGATGATTCAGAATAGTAGCAAATTTATGACGATGATTACCATTATCATAGAAAGCCACAAAATACTGATAGAGTGCGTATCCCTCAACCCCAATAATGGGATAATAACAACGCATCAAACTTGCCTGATCGGGAACGATAACCTGATTGCCAACATAGACAAATTCTTCAATAGGTCTCATTTTTTAGACTCTTTTTTCGCACGGACAGTCTTGGTGATTTCTTGAAGCAATTCTTCAATCTCATCAACATCTTTGAAAGAACGGTAGACACTAGCAAAACGGACATAGGTAATTTCATCAAGATCTGCTAGTTCTTTCATGACTAAATTCCCAATGACCTCACTATCAACCTCTCCATCATGGTTACGGCGAATGTTTTGCTCTATACGGGTGATGGCATTTTCAATATCCTCACTTGAAACTGGACGCTTCTGAGCACTCATCAAGATACCATTGAAAATCTTATCGCGAGAGAATTGTTCACGAGTACCATCTTTTTTGACAACTAAAAGTGGAACTTCTTCCACACGCTCAAATGTAGTAAAACGGGCATGACAAGCATCACACTCTCGACGACGACGAATGGTATTTCCATCCTCTGCCTGACGGCTATCGATAACATTAGATTTATTATGTTGACATTTTGGACAACGCATGCACTTCACCACCAATCTTCGAAATTCAGTACTCTATTTTACCATAAAAACACATAAAAAGCACGCCCTTAACGAGACGTGCTCATTGATTGAGAGTTAGTATAAATCTCTTGTAAATTGACTTAACCTTCAATTTGAGGTGTCGTAGTTTCTGACTCTGCAAAAGGAATGTAGAGGTCAAAACGTGTACCCACACCAAGTTCTGAACTGACATCGATATGGCATCGATAAGCTTCCACAATTTGATAGAGGATTGATAAACCAATACCCACACCAGATTGGGTTGTCGTACGATTACGCGCCTTATCTGAACGATAGAAGCGTTCAAATATATGTTCAATATCTTCTTTAGAGATACCCTCACCATTATCCTGTACCTGTACCAGCATCTCATCTTCCAGAGCCTTGATAGTAACCTGGATTTTCTTATTAACAGGCGAATACTTGACCGCATTATCAATCAAAATAGTAATAACCTGTTCAAAGTGCTGACTGTAAATCTGTGCTGGACGATCTGAACCCTCAGAATCATTGAGGTAGAATTGGTAGTCGTCATGTAGGACACGGAAATTCCCAATAACCGTACGGATTGAAGAATTCAAATCACATGTATCATTTCTATGATTGTCAAATGACCCTTTAACACGAATAGAATCCAACATATCGTTAATCATAATCGTCATACGGTTGGCTTCGTGACTTGCAGCTTCAAGACTTTCTTCAAGGATTTCAGGATCATTTTTACCCCAACGTTGCAAGAGGTCCATATGTCCTTTAATAACTGCAATGGGAGTACGTAATTCGTGACTGACGTCACTCAAGAAACGCATCTGCATCTGATTATCTTCTTGAATTTTATCCATCATACAGTTAAAGTTAAGTGCCAAAGCACCAATCTCATCATGACTCTCAATCTTAGATCGAAGCTCCAAATCACTTGGCGAATCGATAATAATACCCATTGTTTCGTGTAACTGCCTCATCGGACGAAGAATAGATGTCAAGACAACTACAATTACTGCAATAACTAAGACCGTCATTCCTACTTCAAGGAATATCAATAGGAAAATTAAACGCTCTTTTAACGCATAGTAGAATTTCAAATCATGGAAAACTTGAGCATACCCAACAATGGTCTTCTTATCCTTGCCATAGATTGGAACTTGTAGTAAGAAACCACGTTTACCTTTATAGGAAACCAACTTCAGTTTATTGACCTCAGACATGCCTGGAGGTGAGTCTGTATCCTCCTCAGAAGTAAAGATAAAAGTTCCCTTTTTGTCATAAACATAGACAGACTGGTTGGAATATAATCTATTAGAAACCGCAACTTGACCATCTAAGGAACGCTTTTCAGAAAGCACTCCATTAATGATTGATGGATAGATATTTTTCGGTGAATAAAAGGCCGCTAAAAGCGGCTCTGGACTCAACTCTTCATCAGAGTCCCAGTCCTTTTCGATATAAGTAACAACTTTTGAGATTGTATTATTTACATTTTGACGTTCACGTTGCAAAAGAAGCGTATTGGCTGAAAATACAACAACCAGAGTGAACATCGACAATACAAGAAAGAAGACCACAGCAGTTGTCATGGTCAACTTTTTTCTAATGGTTACTTTACCAAATAATTTACTCATCTTTCACGGATAACGTAACCCATCCCTCGTACTGTTTGAATGTATGATTCCTTACCTGGAATGTCGATTTTCCCACGTAAGTAACGAATATAAACATCTACAACGTTTGTTTCAATTACGTCATCATATTTCCAGACTTGAAGCAAGAGTTCCTCACGGGTCATTACTTGGTTCATATTGCTTAAAAGTGTGTTCAACAAATCAAACTCACGTTTTGTCAATGGAATTACCTCATCACCGCGAACAACTGCACGGTTTTGAACATCCAATTTTAAATCGCGATAGGTTGACGCTTTAGCTGGTACCTTCTTAGTAGCTTCGATATCTTGACGACGGAAGGTTGCACGAATACGTGCCAACAGTTCTTCAATCGCAAATGGTTTTATAATATAGTCATCAGCTCCACGATCCAAACCAGCAACAATATCCATGATTGAGTCGCGAGCTGTCATCATCATAATATAAGTATCTTTTTCTTGTTGGAGACGACGTGTCACTTCGAAACCGTCCATCTCAGGCAACATAAGGTCCAAGAGAATCAGATCGAAATCTTTCTCAAGTGCCATTTCAAGTCCTTCGCGTCCGTTGTCCGCTGTCACAACGTCGTATCCTTCGTGTTGAAGTTCAAGAGAGACAAAACGAGCAAGGTTTCTCTCATCTTCAACAATCAAAATGCGTTTGCTCATAATAAGTATTTACCCTCTTTTATAAAAAATTTTTTGGCTTCCATTTCCTCAAAAAGTATTTAGGTTTAGCCAATGAATACATCCGAAAATTAGCTTATAATGACAGAATAATACAGATTTTTAAAATTGTCAAACATTTTTAGTTTGTTTTTGAATTAATTGTCATCAAATAGTCCATTCAATTGAGCAAAAGGATTACTTGCCTCTTTCTCCCCTTGTTTAAGAGCTGCAAAATCCTCTTCTGACAAGACTTCCCAGTCATTACCTGAGAGCGAAATTTGTCCTGATTCCTCTTCAGGTGTCAGCACTCTCAAAGGAATATTAAGAAGAATATTATCTAAAATACTCTCATTAAGGTCAATAGTATCGTCATTCAAGATAAGAACTAGATTTTCCTCGACTAATTCCTTTTGAAGAGCAGCATCCGCCTCTTGTATAAAGGTTTCCGAGACTAGGTAATTGAACCCAAGTGTCGCAGGCTCAAGTGAACGACTAGATGGCAAAGTAATATCATAGCTAAGTTGATAATCTAAGAGATATAAGCCATTATCATGGACTACTTGACCACTTGCTTGAAGTTGTTCAAGATTTAAAACTTGGTCATAGCGTTCTTTAATTGACTCCAACAAAGAAGGTGCTTCATTAAAGGCTAGCCCTTCTGGAGACTTTCTAACTTCTGAAAGATAAATCATTTTCAATCCTCAAATTAAATTTTCCCATAGGAATCTATTTTCAATCCATAAGACCATAATCCCCTATATTCACTTTTCATTAAAGCGAGTAATTATGATTTTAGACTTAATTAACATTATATCAGATTTTTTAAAAAAAATAACAGCTTTAATATTACATAATTTTAAACTTATGAGGTTTTTAGTAGCTTATTAAAAACTGGTTCTTACCTAATCTTAAACAATCTTTTCCATTAGATGAAAGGGATTAATTATGGTAAAATAGGGGCATTGAAACTAGATAAAAGGATTGTAAAATGACACCTGAAGATTTTTACATGGCTTTGAAAGAACTAGGGTTCGATCTTAGCCAAAAACAAAAAGACCAATTCCAACGCTACTTTGAGCTTTTGGTAGAATGGAATGAGAAAATCAACCTTACTGCAATTACAGACAAAGATGAGGTTTTCCTCAAACATTTCTATGATTCTTTGGCTCCTGTTCTTCAAGGGCATATTAAAAATCAAAGTATTCGACTTCTGGATATCGGTGCTGGAGCTGGATTTCCAAGTCTCCCTATTAAAATTCTTTGTCCTAATCTTGATGTGACAATCATTGATTCTCTTAATAAACGCATCACTTTCCTTAACTTCTTGTCTGATGAACTTGGACTTAGCGGTGTTCACTTCTATCACGGACGTGCTGAAGATTTTGGACAAGATAAGGCCTTCCGTGCTCAATTTGATATTGTTACTGCCCGTGCCGTTGCACGTATGCAAGTTCTCTCAGAATTAACTATTCCTTTCTTAAAGGTCGGAGGTCAACTTATTGCACTTAAGGCTGCCGCAGCTGACCAAGAGCTAGTCGATGCTAGAAATGCTTTGAACGTTCTTTTTGCTAAACCTATTCTCAACGAAAACTACAAGCTGCCAAATGGTGATGGTCGTAATATTACCATTATCGATAAGAAAAAAGAAACCCCAAACAAGTACCCACGTCGTGCTGGGATTCCTAATAAGAAACCACTATAACGTTTATCCAAGAATGTTTTCTTACTCCTAGGATTCTTATTTCTCCTTATGATAACTCGGAGGTTCTCATTGATAAATCGTCTTTCAGTCACGCAAAAGCTTGTACTCAGCTTTGCCTTTGTCATTATAGTGGGGAGTATTTTACTTAGTCTTCCCATAAGCCATTATGCTAATAGTCCAGAAACAAGCTACCTAGATCATCTCTTCAATGCTGTGTCAATGGTCTGTGTAACTGGGCTTTCCGTTGTTCCTGTCAGCAAGGCTTACAATGGCTTTGGTCAGATTATCTCTATTCTCCTTATACAGACGGGAGGACTTGGACTAGTCTCTCTTATAGCCTTTAGTACCTATACTCTTAAAAATAAATTAGGATTAAGTGATCAAGATCTCCTTCAATCCGCACTTAATAGGGATAACCAAAAAGATTTGAAAGCTTATCTTTTCAATGTATATAAAATAACTTTTTCTATTGAAGCTTTAGCGGCACTAGTAATTATGACTGATTTTATTCCTCGCTTTGGACTTGGTCATGGCATTTTTAACAGTCTCTTTCTATCTGTCTCTGCTTTTTGTAACGCTGGCTTTGATAACCTAGGAACTAACAGTTTACAAGATTATGCGACCAATCCAACTATCAACCTCTCTGTGGCTTTTCTTATTATGTCTGGAGGCTTAGGTTTTGCAGTTTGGATTGATTTAATTCAAATGATTAGACGCTATATTAAAGATCGCCCTAGAAACTGGAAATTAGCAAGTAGACCTTTCAGTAATCAAAGTCGTCTTGTGCTTATAAGTACAAGCTGTCTCCTCTTAGGCGGAACCCTACTTGCTTGGTTTCTGGAAATGGATAACTCTAAAACTATCGGTACTCTCAATGTCTGGCAGCAACTTTTGGTAAGTTTCTTTCAGACTGTAACCATGCGTACCGCCGGTTTTGCGACTATTTCCTACACCAATGCTAATTTTACTTCAAACCTTCTTTTTATGATTCAGATGTTTATTGGGGGTGGTCCTGGAGGAACTGCCGGTGGTATCAAGGTAACCACCGCCTCCATCATGTTTCTTCTTTTCAAGTCGGTGCTTTCTGGTAACTCCAGAGTTGTTTTCCGAAATCGTATTATCTCTAATAAAACTGTTATGCAAGCATTCACTGTTATCCTATTTTACCTAATCATGCTCTTAGTCGGCTATGTTATTTTGCTTCAGACTAACCCTACTCTGTCACCACTAGCTCTACTTTTCGAGAGTGTGTCAGCTATTGCTACCGTTGGGGTGTCTATGGATCTGACTTCTAGTCTTAACACCATGGGACGTCTTGTTATCATGGCTCTGATGTTCATTGGCCGTGTCGGACCTATTACTGTTCTCTTGAGCTTGATGACAAAAAAAGAAAAACATGTCTCTTATGCCCCTACTCATATTTCAGTCGGCTAAACTATTTTATTAATTGACAATACTCTGAAAGGATTTTATATGAAAACACAAATTATTGGTGTCCTCGGTTTGGGAATCTTTGGACAAACACTTGCAACCGAACTCTCCTCTTTTGGACAAGATGTCATTGCCTTGGACAACAACTCTACAACAATTGATTTCCTTGCTGATCAAGTGACTAAGGCCGCTGTTGGTGACATTACTGACATTGACTTTCTACGTTCCGCTGGTATCGATACTTGCGATACAGTCGTTATTGCAACTGGAGAACACTTAGAATCTTCTGCACTGGCGCTCCTACATTGTAAAAAACTCGGCATTACAAATATTATCGCCAAAGCTACAAATAACAATTATGAGGAAGTCCTTTACGGAATGGGGGCCAATTTGGTCATCACTCCTGAGCGTAGCACAGCAAAAGACTTGGCTTCAAATATACTTCGCTGTAACATTTCAAGAATTTTTCATTTAGAGGATGACGTGGCTTTAATTGAGTTAAAAATTCCTAATGAATGGGCTGGAAAGTCGTTGCATACTTTAAATCTAAGACAAACTTATAACGTCAATGTTATTGGTTTTAGAAATGAGGAAAATGGTAAGTTAAACACTCACTTTGACCCAATGAATAGACTCCCTAACGAAGGAACTATTCTAGTAGTCTCCGACAATCGAACACTAGAAAAATTCGATTATTTAGGATATTTGAAATAAATTGACTTAGATAGACTAACATTTCTTGAATACCTAGATAGTTATTGTTAGCTACTTCAATATCAAAGTCCTTACCATGTTTTGCAAAGCAGTTAGAGAAATGACAGTCTTCACCATGATAGATTAGGCCACCCAGTGTCTCAAGTACATCCTTAACAGCCCTAGGTGCCCTTTCTCCATTAGACACGTAAAAAAACATTGGTCCTTATAACCAATGTTTTTTAATGTTTCTAAGAATTCAAACTATCTTAGTTCATACCTTTTACTTTTTCAACGATATTTTCTACTGTAAAGCCATATTCTTCAATAATTTTAGCAGCTGGAGCTGAGGCACCAAATGTATCAATTCCAATCACAGCACCGTCTAAACCAACATATTTATACCATGGTAGACTTGCTGCCATTTCGATTGCTACACGACGACGAACTGCATTTGGAAGAACTTCCTCTTTATAGGCTTGATCCTGTGCATCAAAGACATCTGTTGATGGAACACTCACAACACGAACTTTGTAGCCTTCTGATTCCAAAGCTTTTGCTGATGCTACTGCAAGATTTACTTCTGAACCAGAAGCAAGGAGAATAGTATCAAAATCTGCTGCTGTTTCATGAACAACGTAAGCACCTCTTGAAACTTTATCAAAATCTGTTCCTTCTTCAACAGTCAAGTTTTGACGTGTCAAAACAAGCGCCGTAGGTGTTGATTTAGAAGTTACAGCTTGATACCATGCAGCTTGTGTCTCACGCGCGTCTGCTGGACGATAAACATTAAGGTTTGGAATAGCACGAAGTCCAGCTAGATGTTCGATTGGTTCATGGGTTGGGCCATCTTCACCAACTGCAATAGAGTCGTGAGTAAAGACATAAGTAACTGGAAGTCCTTGAAGTGCAGACAAACGAACTGCTGCTTTTACATAGTCTGAGAATACGAAGAAGGTACCACCGTAAACACGAAGTCCACCATGGAGAGACATACCATTCAAGATTGCTCCCATCGCAAACTCACGTACACCAAATTGAATGTTACGGTTAAGACGATGTTCATCATCTTGTAGACCTTCAGATTTAATGTAAGTCATATTTGAGTGAGCCAAATCCGCAGAACCACCTAGGAATGTTGGCACTTTATCAGCAATAGCATTCAAAGCATCTTGACTTGAATTACGAGTTGCTTGTGAATAACCATTTTCAACAGCTGGGAAGTCTGAAGATTGGAATTCAACTGCATCCTTACCTTCAAGAATGCGTGCAAGTTCAGAACCAAGTTCTGGGTAAGATTGTTTGTACTCATCTACCAAAGCAACCCAAGTGTCATAGGCCTGACGACCACGATCAACTGTATTTTCCTTGAAATCAGCATAAACTTCTTTTGGAATTTCAAATGGAGCATGGTTCCAACCCAAGTTTTCTCTTGCAGCTGCTGTTTCATCTGGTCCAAGAGGAGCACCGTGAACACCGTTAGTTCCTTGTTTATTAGGAGCACCATGACCAATGACAGTCTTAACCTCGATCAAAGATGGTTTACCACTTGCTTTTGCACTTTCAATAGCAGCGTTGATAGCTTCAATATCTGTTCCATCTTGAACAAATTCAGTGTTCCAACCATAAGCTTCATAACGTGCACGTACATCTTCAGTAAATGAATCTTTAGTTTCACCGTCAAGATTGATATCATTTGAATCGTACAAGACAATCAATTTATCCAATTTTTGAAGACCAGCGTAAGATGATGCTTCGGCCGAAACGCCTTCCATAAAGCAACCATCCCCCGCAATAACATAAGTATAATGGTCAAAGATTGGGAAGCCTTCCTTGTTGTATCGAGAAGCCAAGAAACGTTCAGCTTGTGCCATACCGACAGCCATAGCAATACCTTGCCCAAGTGGACCTGACGTAGCATCTACACCAACTGTATGGCCAAATTCTGGGTGACCAGGTGTCTTAGAACCCCATTGACGGAATTGTTTAAGCTCTTCAATGCTCAAATCTTTAAATCCTGACAAATGGAGGAGCGCATAAAGAAGCATTGAACCATGACCTGCTGACAAAACAAAACGGTCACGATTAATCCAATTTGGAACTTCAGGATTGACATGCATTTGTCTAGTAAACAAAGTGTAACCCATTGGTGCTGCACCCATTACCACACCAGGGTGGCCAGAGTTAGATTGGTTAATCGCATCTACCCCTAGAAAACGGATAGCATTTACTGAAAGGTTAGACATAATTTCCTCCTTAATAATATCAAGACTCTTTTAGTTACATCAATACTCCCTTCATTATATCACAGAAACGTTTTCACAATAAAGTACTTTATCGAAAATTTCATACAAATACCGTTCAAAAATTGGGAATAAAAAACTAAAAAAGCTCTGAAGATACTATAGACATCTCAGAACTCTTTCGTTTATTTAAAACTCACTGAAAGAAAACTTCAAATCCATGGATTGTAAAAACGCCCATGGTTAAGATAAATCAACTCCAGACTAATTCCCAATAAAAGAGTAGCTGATACGATTACAAGATAATCTTGTTTAGTCAAGGATTTGTGTACATACCATGTACGTTTTTTGTATCGACCAAATCGTCGTAACTCCATGGCTGTCGATATGGTATCAATTCGTTCGAGGGATGAAAAAATTAGAGGAAGAACAATTTGGAGATTCCCACGAATACGTTTGACCAATCCCGCCTTTTGCGACAAATCCAAACCACGAGCCTCCTGAGCCTTACGAATCGTAAAGAATTCTTCTTGAACATCTGGAATATAACGCAAGGTTAAACTCACGGAATAGGCAAATTTATAAGGAACCCCAATTTGATTCAGGCTAGCCGCAAACTGACTCGGATGAGTAGTCATGAGAAATAGAATGGCAAGAGGGACCGTTGAAAAATACTTGAGCAATAGATTTGCAAGGTAAAAAAGCTCCTGACTGGTTAGATAGAAACGCCCCCAACCTTCAATAATAACTGTCTTAGCCCTGTAAATTTCTTCACCATAGCCAGGTGCGAAAAGGTAGACCATAAGTAAATTAAAGAGAGCAATTGATCCAATAATCTTAACAACGAAAGAAATATCTCGCCAACGAATCTTGGCCAAGTTAAAGAGATAAATAGAAAGTAAGCCTACTGCTAGAATAAAACGTGGGTCATAGGTTGCCATACAAGCAACTGAAACCAAGATAAAGAAAAGCATCTTACTTGCCCCAGACAAATCATAGAGGAAACCTTGACCTGACTGATAACCAATTAAACGATTAGACATTAGGGCCTCCTTTTTCGATATAATACTGGGTTACTTCTACTGGATTACTTGACAATTTCTGACCCAAAGTATACAGAGATGTCTGCTTGAGATTAGCTGACTCAAGTAAATCCTTCTGATTAAGAATTGTAACAGGATTGTCGTCTGCAATGATTTTCCCCTCAACCACAACGAGACAACGATCGCTATATTCCAACATGAGCTGCATATCATGAGTAATCATCACAATGGTATGACCTTGCTTCTGAAGACTGTCCAAGAAATTCATGATATCTGTGTAAGTCTTGTAATCTTGACCAGCCGTTGGCTCATCCAAGATAATGATTTCAGGTTTCAAAACCAAGATAGATGCAATGGTCACGCGCTTTTTCTGACCAAAGGAAAGCGCAGAAATGGGCCATTTACGAAAACTATATAGGCCACAAGTCTTCAGGACCTCATGAACACGCTCTTCAACCTCAGTCTCTTCAATTCCTCGCAAGCGCAAACCAAGAGCCACCTCATCAAAAATCATAGTTTGGCTAATCATCTGATTTGGGTTTTGCAAAACAAAGCCTATACGCTCTGAACGCTCGGCGATGCTATCCTGACTGATATCCTGACCCTTGTAAGTTAATTTCCCTTGACTAGGGACAAAACCGCATAGAGCTTTAGCAAGCGTCGACTTTCCAGCTCCATTTTTACCGACAATCGCTAGTCGCTCACCTTTTTTCAAGCTAAAAGACATATCCTCTATAATCGCTGGATTATCCCCATAGGAAACGCTAAGCCCCTCAACCTTCAAAATAGAATCACTTGAACTGTCTCTTTTAGCTTTCAAAACGCTATCTGGGATACCTAATCCAGACAAATCCAAAGCATCTAGTTGGCTAAGATTTTGTGCTCTAGTTGTATCAAATCCCAACTGACGTAAAACCGTCACATATAGAGGTTCGCGAATCCCATTTTCCAGTAAGAGAGTACTTGATAAAAGCTCATCTGGGCTACCGTTAAAGAGAAGTTGCCCATCATTGACTAGCAAAATACGGTCAACGGGACGATAAAGAACATCTTCTAGACGGTGCTCAATAAGAATTGTTGTAGCTCCCACCTCCTTGTGGATTTTATCAATGAGGTCAATGGTTTCCTGTCCTGATTTAGGATCTAAATTTGCTAGAGGCTCATCAAATAAAAGAATAGGGCTCTCATCAATCAAGACTCCAGCCAAACTAACTCGTTGTTTTTGGCCACCTGATAAGTCTTGAGGGCGGTGATTAAAAAGAGAAGTCAAGTCTAGACGTTCAGCCCAGAGTGCTACCTTATCCTTCATCTCACTTTGATCAGCACAATCATTCTCCAAAGCAAAAGCCAAATCCTCGGCTACTGTTAGGCCAATAAACTGACCATCTGGATCCTGCAATACCGTAGATACCGACTGTGACTTATCATAGATAGATTGCTTGAAAATATCCTGACCATCTATCCTTACCTGGCCTTTTGCCTGACCTTTATGGATATTAGGTATGATACCATTGAGACACTGAGCAAGGGTCGACTTTCCGCTACCAGAAGGGCCTAAAATGAGCACTTTCTCGCCTTTGGCAATATCAAAGCTGATATCTTTAAGCGTCGCTTCTGCTTGCGCATCATATTGAAATGTAAACTGATTAAAACTAATGTACTTATCCATGTTTCCACTAATAAAGAGAGGAGATATCAAAGCAAACTGACAGTCCCACTCTCCTATGATTCATGCTAGTCTTTGGTAAGACTACCAGATTGTGTACGTGAACTAGCATAGATGGCAAGAAGGAGTGTTCCCCCAATTGCAATTGTAATAAAGTTAGCTACGCCAGCTACAAAACTTTGTGCATAAAGATATGACCAGGCTTGAGCAAATTGGATTTTATCACCGATTGGCGTAACTACACCATAAGCAATAAGCAGTCCTAATGCTTGTGCTAGGTTGAACCAAATCATACTCATTACAGAGAATTTACCCATTGTTACATCATATTTTTTACCAAATAGGCCAATAACAAGACCTGTAATACCACTTGCAAGAACCCAAGCCCATGAGATATTTCCGTATTGAATACCATCTTTAAGCGCATGTCCAATGAAGCCCATAAAGAAACCTGTAATAGGCCCAAAAATCACTGAGAATAGAGCTTGAACAGCATACTGAAGTTGGATGCTGGTATTCCCAAAAATAGGAATATTAACAAACATACCAATGATAATAAAGAGTGCTGCACCGATACCTGTCGCAACTACTGTACGAATTGAATTATTTTTCATAATCTCACTTTAATCTCCTAAACGTTTAATTTCAATGTGCCAGTTAGACCCTACACCAACATTATAGGCCTTGGCAAAAGACCCCTGGTTTATGGCTAGACCGACACGATAGAGGGAATTGATATAAATAATTGGCTGACCTATACGAACATCCGCAAACGATTTCCCATAGGTAACTTGGTTTTGGTAGACCAACATATCATTGTTAAAGATGGTCACCTCGAATCGATCACCAAAGTTTGGTTCTAACGCATAAAAGTCATCACGTGTGATAGAGGTCCAAAGAGAGCCGAAACGGACGTCCAAAATGTCAATCGCACCACGAACTAGATTTTCCTCTATGATGGTTTCAACCACTGGAAACTCTAGAATTTTGTCCACAGGTAACTCAGGACCTACTTCTTCAAAACTGATGTGACCAGAAGCTAATTTTGCACCTGTATAGGCATAAACATCACGACCATGGAAGGTATAAGACAGCTCCGTATTACTACGACGATTCTCAACTTCTGAAATTTCACGGACAGCAACGATACCGACATCCTTCTTGATATAAGAAAGTGTTCCGTTATCTGGTGTGACGATATATTGCCCCGTCTTTGTTAAGGCAACCACACTTTTACGTGATGAGCCTACACCCGGATCAACTACCGAAACAAAGGTTGTTCCCTTTGGCCAGTACTCGACAGTCTGAAACAGACGATAAGAAGCTTCGAAAGTGTTGTAGGGAGTAATGTCATGTGTAAGGTGATGTACTCCCAAACTAGGTTCTTCTTGAAGGGCCACACCAATCATGGCCGAAACAGCACCGTCAACCAAACCAAAGTCTGATTGAAGCACTAATAAATTATTAGTCATAAATGTTTCACCCTTTCTCTTTGAATGGTTTATTATACTATATTTTATGGGCTTTTTAAAGATGATAGATCCTTGAGCTAGCTATAGTCTTTGGCTATGTTTCCCTCTAAAATCAAAAAGTCAGCCCAACAGGCTGACCATGTAGTAGTTATCTAAGATTTCTTCCAACGACTTTTTTCTGCCACTGCTGTAAAAAGAACATCTGTTGACGAGTTGAGAGCTGTTTCACAAGAGTCTTGGATGACACCGACGATAAAGCCGACACCAACAACTTGCATAGCTAAATCATTTGAGATCCCAAAGAGGCTGCATGCTACGGGTACCAAGAGGAGGGAACCTCCTGCAATACCTGAGGCACCGCAAGCAGAAATAGTTGAAACCACACTAAGAATAAAGGCTGTTGCAAAATCAACCTCAATTCCCAAAGTAGTCACTGCAGCAAGCGTCAAAACATTGATTGTCACAGCCGCTCCTGCCATGTTAATAGTTGACCCTAGAGGGATAGAAACCGAATAGGTATCAGGATTCAAGCCAAGGTCCTCACACAATTGAAGGTTAACGGGGATATTAGCCGCTGAAGAGCGAGTAAAGAAGGCTGTAATCCCTGAATCTTTCAAGCAACGGAAAACCAATGGGAAAGGATTTTTACCCATCATCACAAATGCAATGATAGGATTAATAACCAAAGCAACAAAGGTCATTGTTCCAACTAAAACAAGGATTAAGGCACCATAATCTGCCAAAACACCAACGCCATTCTTAGAAATAGTATCAAAGACAAGACCAAGGATTCCAAATGGCGCTAGATTAATAATCCAACGTACGATTTGAGAAGTTACTTCTGCTAAGGTATGCAGCAATTCTTTAGTGTGCTCACTAGCTGTTCGCATGGCAAAACCAAAAACGACAGACCATACTAAAACACCAATGTAATTGGCTTGAGACAAAGCGTTGATAGGATTGTCTACCATTTTAAGCATCAAATCCTTAAAGACCTCACCGACCCCTTGAGGTGCAGCCGCCTTAGTAGCTGAGGCTGCTCCTAATTTTAAGGAAATTGGAAAAATATAGTGAGAAATAACAGCTGTCAAAGCAGCCGCAAAGGTACCAAAGAGATAAAGCACAATAACTGTCTTCATGTTACTCTGCTGACCTTCACGTGTTTGAGAGAGGGCATTCGCAACCAAAGCGGAAACCAAGAGTGGTGCAATCGCCTTTAATCCACCAACAAACATGTCTCCCAAAAGACCAATAACCGTAATCTTTGGAATCAGTAAACCAAGTATAGCGCCAATTACCACACCAATGGCAATACGCTTAATCAGACTGGTCCTATTCCAAGCTGAAATAAAACGTTTCATAACTAATTAACTCCTTTTTGTGATTAGGGCAACCACAAAGTATTATACAGTTTCCATATTATGATAAATTACTGAAATCGTCAAGATATGAAAAAAAGCCTTTGATAATAGGCTTTCAAATTCTATTTATGACTCAACTTACGGGTCAAGAAATCACCGAGAAACTGAATAAGGAAAATCAAAATCAAAATCAAGAAGGTTGCCAAGATGGTAACTGATGTACTTGAACGATTGTATCCGTAGTAGATGGCGATGTATCCGAGACCACCTGAACCGATAGCTCCAGCCATGGCAGTTTCACCCACAAGGGAAATCAAAGTCACTGTTGATACACGAACCAATTCTGGGAGTCCTTCGCCAAGATAAACCTTAATCGTGTCCCAAAGATTTGCACCACTAGCTTGTGCTGCTTCAATCACTCCACGGTCTAAGTCTGCCAGTACCACCTGTACTTGACGTGCAAAGAATGGGAAGGTTGCAGCTGATAATGGAACCAAAGCCGCTGTCTTACCAAGGTTAGTCCCTACGATAAAGTAAGTGAAGTCTTTCAAAATGGCCAAGAGGATGATGAAAGGAATGGCACGAAAGATTGAAGTAATTTTATCCAAGATTTGGAAAATAAATTTATTTTCAATGACACCGCGAGGACCTGTCAATACTAAGAAGAGACCCATAATGAGACCGAGAAGCCCACCAATGATGAAGGAAATCACAGTCATATAAAGTGTCGCATAGATGGCATCTGGCCAAGAGTTAGCCCCCCGCATACCGATACGATAAATATCTGGAAAGTTTTGTTGAATCCAATCTGACATTATTGGGCTCCTTTCTTAAGTACTCGCAAGCTAACACCTGCATTTTCAATCGCTTTTAGCGCAGCAATAACCTTATCAGAATCACCATCTAAAACAACGACCAATTCACCAACAGGGGTATCACCGAGAATCTCAACATTTCCATAAAGAATATTACCTGAAACGCCAAAGTCTTTGAAGATTTCAGTAAAAAGGGGTCTATCTGTTGAAGAACCTACATATTTAAGCTGAACAAGAAGTGCAGATGCAGGTAAGTTTTTCACCAAAGGTTGTGCATTAATCTTAGCCAAGGCATCCTCAATCCCTGCTGCAGTTTCAATAAATTCTTGCGTCAAATCCTCTTGTGGGTTTGAAAAGATATCAAGAACACTTCCTTCTTCCAAAAGTTGACCATTTTGCATAACAGCCACACGGTTACAAATGTCTTTAACAATTTGCATTTCGTGGGTGATCATAACCACTGTCAAACCAAGCTTTTTATTCAAATCCTGCAAAAGTGAAAGGATCTGCTTAGTTGTTTTTGGGTCAAGAGCTGAGGTAGACTCATCTGAAATCAAGATTTCAGGATCATTAGCCAAGGCACGGGCAATCGCTACACGTTGTTTTTGACCACCTGACAACTGTGCAGGATAGTTTTCGGCACGATCAGCCAAATCAACCAATTCCAAAAGACCACGAATTTTTTTGTCTTTCTCTTCATTGCTTAGTTTAGAATGACGAAGAGCAAAAGCTACATTTTCATAAGCCGTCTTTTGAGCCATAAGGTTAAAGTGTTGGAAAATCATCCCAATCGTTTGACGTTTCTGGCGCAATTCTTTTGTCGACAATTGAACCTTACCGTCCTCAAAAGTCACATCTTCACCGATAGTGATTTTACCAGCTGTAGGTACTTGTAAAAGATTGATCGCACGAACAAGAGTAGATTTACCAGCCCCTGAATAGCCAACGATTCCGTAAATATCACCTTTTTCAATCTGGATGGACACATCCTTAACCGCTTGAATAGTGCGACGTTTCTGCGTAAAGGTGATATCAATATTTTTCAAATCAATAATGACATTACTCATAATTTGCGATTAATTCCTTAATTAGTTCAATATGGGTGTAGTAATCTGCTAGGCTAACATTTCCATCCCCACCATGATCTCGACTATTAGCATTTCCTATACCAAAAGCTACCATAGGAACACCCAAAGCCTCGTAAATCATATGCATAGGACCTGTGCCTGCAGCTGTCGGAAGTACAGCGACACCTTCCTCATAAAAGCCTTTTGCCAACTCAATAACGTTGACAATAGCAGGAGCTGACATATCACTACGATAACTTTCTTCACCAAGAGTGAAGGTTCCCTTGATACGGTCAAAACCCTCTTTTTTGAGGTGAGCCTTGATACAATCCAAAACATACTCAGATGTCAAACCAGGGACCAAGCGCATCTCCATCTTAGCTTTGGCTTGAGCTGGCAGAATGGTCTTAACACCTTGCCCCTGATAACCTGTCGAAATCCCTTCAATAGAAAGAGCTGGCTAAAAATAATACGTTTTTAAGAAAGCACGACGGTCGCTTTCCAAAATTGGTAGTTTTAAGTCATAAATCTTACGGAGGCTATCTGCATTTTCAATGGCGTAAGTCTCGATAAGATCCATTTCACGTTCATTTGGCTGGATAATTTTTCCATAGATACCATCGATAAGAATACGTCCATGATCATCACGCATACTTGAAATAGCATTGAGTAAGTACCAGGAAGCAGATTCAATAACCGCACCAAATTTAGAGTGGATATCAACATCCGCACTCTCGACAGACAAGTCAAAGGTAATAATCCCCTTGTTGCCACCCGTAATTTCTAATTGTCCTTTACTATTTCGATTTCCTTGTTCCCAAACCAATAAGTCTGCTGGGAGAAGGTCATCACGGTATTTTTCTAAATATTTTCCAAGGTCAGTCGAAGCAGACTCCTCAGCCCCCTCCATCATAAAGGTAATATTAACAGGAAGGTTCTCCGACCTCGCGAATATACTTACGAAGAGCTGTCAACCGAGCTGTAATATGCCCCTTATCATCATCGACACCACGACCATACATGTAACCCTTACGAACTGTCAAACGGAAAGGATCATCCGTCCATGGTTGATCATTGTCCGCAGGAACAGTGTCATAGTGTTGATAGAAAATAATTGTTTTCGCATCTGGATTTGGACTCTTGAATTTCGCCAAGACAAAAGGTGCCGCATAGGTCTCGTCAACAGTTACCTCTGCTCCTACACGAGAAAAAATTTCACCGAGGTAAGCAGCAACGTCATAGAGACCAATATTTTGAGCAAAAATAGATTTTTTAGAAATCAAAGTTCTCAAAACTTCAAAATAGTGCTGAGCAACTTCATCATTACGAAACTTTCGTAGCTGCTCTTCTTCACTAGGAAATGCCATCAAATTGACTTCTTCATATACGACAAAATGGTGTGCTCTCACACGCCCTTTCGCCCTTAGCTTATTTCTTTGAATTAGCTTCCAATTGATCTCGTGTTGGTGCACCTTTCCATGCTGGAAGGTCAACTTTGTTAGAAGCATCATAAATGATTTGGGCAACTTCATCATTTTGGTAAGCCTTAATCAAAGTCTTGATAGCATCGGATTTGTTTGATTTTTCCCAATCTTTATTAGCTGCAATGATATTAACCCATTCTTTCAAATCTTGACTTGGATCTTCTTGGAAGAGGGTTGTGTTATAGTCAACATTTTGTTGTTGTGCATATGAGTTGTTAACAACTGCAGCGTCTACTGATGAAAGAGTTTGGGCAGCTTGTTCAGCAGAGATTTCTTTGATCTCCAATTTCTTTGGATTTTCAGAAATATTCTTGATAGTTGCCAATTCGCCATCTTTAACATCCAACTTAAGCAAACCAGCTGTTTGAAGGAGAGTCAAAGCGCGACTTTCGTTTGTACTATCGTTAGGTACTGAGATAGTAGCTCCCTCTGGAAGCTCTTTAACATCCTTATACTTAGCTTTACCGTTTTCAGTTCCTGAGAAAAGGTGGATTGGGCTAAGGAGTGTATCAGCTACTGGAACGAGATCACCTTTATTTTCTTTGTTCCAGTTGTTCAAGAAATAGATGTGTTGGAAAGCATTAACGTCGATTTCACCATTTTTAAGAGCCTCATTTGGTTGATTATAGTCTGTGAACTCTTTCAAGTCAATTGTAACACCCTTGTCTTTAGCCAATTCTTTGACTTTATCCCACACTGGCTCAGTTGTATCATCCAAAGTCATGATACCAACTGTCAATGTTTTATCATCTTTAGCAGATTTGTTACCACCGGCACCACAAGCAGCCAAGGCTACTGTTGAAGCAACTGCCAATCCTGTAATTCCAAGAATTTTTTTAAATTTCATAACGAACTCCCTTTAATTGTTTTAAGTGTTAAATTATTATCCCATAAGATGAGAATTGTAGCAAATTGTTTATAATTGTATATATCTATAGTTTTTAACTATAATGTGTCCTAGATTTTAAGGCTCTATAATTTCTGTAGTGGGTAAAACTACTGTAGGGATTATAGAGCTTTTTGAGTGTACACAAAAAGTCCCATAAGAACTATAATGAAAAGCAACCAAACCATCATTAGGAAGAACTTATGAGACTTATTAAGAATAACACAGAATTAATCGGAATCAAAGACCAAAATATCAAGATTTCACTTGTTTTTGAAACTGACACTCATATCGAGATTCAAGCAAAATTTGATTACCCTGCACCATCATGTCCTCATTGCCATGGAAAGATGATCAAGTACGACTTTCAAAAGCCTTCTAAAATCCCTCTTCTCGAGCAAGCGGGAACGCCAACTCTACTACGTCTGAAAAAACGTCATTTCCAGTGTAAAAATTGTAGGAGAGTCACGGTAGCTGAGACATCTATCGTTGAGAAAAACTGCTAAATCTCCAATCTAGTCCGACAAAAAGTTACACAACTCCTAACTGAGAAGGTGTCACTAACTGATATTGCAAGAAGACTTCGCGTGTCGACGTCCACTGTCTATCGTAAGCTTGATCAGTTTACTTTCAAGGAACATTATGACAAACTCCCTGCTGTTATGTCCTGGGATGAGTTTGGGTTCAAGAAAGGGGAATTGGCTTTTGTGGCGCAGAATTATGAGACAAACGAACTCATAACCATCCTTGATAATCGCCGCCAAACTACTATACGAAACTACTTTTTGAAGTATCCATTGAAAGTCCGACAACAGGTACAGTTTATCACGATGGATATGTCTGGAGCTTATATTCCACTGGCTCGCAAGCTCTTTCCAAACGCAAAAATCGTTCTTGATCGTTTCCACATCATCCAGCACCTTGGACGTGCCTTTTTAAAGACAAGAATTGCAATTATGAACCAGTTCGATAAGAAGTCACTACCCTATCGAGCCCTGAAAAATCACTGGCGACTCTTCCAAAAGGACAGCCGTAAACTATCTCTCAACTCTTTTTATTCAAAGACTTTCCGCCAAACTTTAGCACCACATGAAGTTGTTGCGAAGACACTAGTCTTTTCAAAAGAGCTTACTGACTACTATACACTTTATCAGCTTTTGCTTTTTCACTTTCAGGAGAAGAGAGTAGATGAGTTCTTTGAACTGATAGAGGAAAATAGGAGCAAGGTCAATCATTATTTTCAAACTGTCTTTAGGACTTTTCTTAGACACAAGCAATACATCAAAAACGCACTAGAAACGGACTATTCAAACGCGAAACTTGAAGCGACTAATAAGTTGATCAAAGACATCAAACGTTTGGGCTTCGGTTTTAGAAACTTTATCAACTTTAAGAAGCGTGTCTTCATCACACTGAACATACATAAAAAAAGGACCTATCCGGTCCTCTCTAGATGTTAGCTTTTCGTCACCCACTACAGTTGACAAAGAGCCGATTTTAATTATATGGAAAAGCTGAGAATCATTCCCACCTCCTTTCTTATTTTTTGCTTGGAACTTTCAAAGCGTCTTTAGTTGGAATATAATCTTTATTTCCAAGGAATTTTTCAGCCAACTTAGCCAAAGTACCATCTTTTTGGAGTTCTTCCAAACGTTTGTTTACAAATTTTTGAAGATCTTTTTGATTATCTGCGAACAAGAAGTAGATGTATGGTTGTTCATCAGATTTAAGCTCAATAGTCTTCAAGTTGCTCAATTTATTGTTTTTGATGATTGCATTAACAGTTGGTGCATCAAAGATCTTGAAGTCATACTTGCCTTCATTCAAACTTGTCAACATTTGTGTAATATTTTCATTTGTGTAGTTAAGTTCAACTGGCTTGTCTGAATGTTTATCATTAAACTCTGTCAATTGAGTAGCTGTCGTTGTTCCTTGAACAACCTGCGTTGAGTGTCCAGCAATATCATCATATTTCTTAATATTACTATCTTTTGGAACAGTCAAAACAGCTGGTGTGGTACCAATTGGATATGAGAAGAGATATTTTTGGGCACGTTCTTCTGAATAAGAGATATTGTTCCCAGCCATTTGGTATTTAGCTGAGTCAAGACCTGTGAAGACTGAAGACCATTCTGTTTTTTGGAATTTCACTTCATATTTGTCAGAGTCTTTGAAGACTGCTTTAGCCACTTCCACATCGTAACCAGTCAATTCCCCGTTTTCTTCATATGAGAACGGTGCTGTTGTCCCAACAGTGGCAAAGTTAATTGTTTCTTTAGCACCTGAAGATTTAGATGCTTCTTTTGGTGATTTAGATGAACATGCAGCAAGCAAAGCCACTGAAGCAATGGCTACACCCGTAATTCCAAGAATTTTTTTAAGTTTCATAATACTCTCCTTTGAGATTGATTGTTTTTATTGTAACAGAATTCACTAAGCTTAACTAATACTTAAACATAATCAAAGTGATAAGAAAATACTATCACCTAAAAATATCAATTGTTTGACAAAGAGCCGAATTGCTTCGTCTTTCTGAACGCAGACGGGTTGTCTTAAACGACATGGTAGCTCTAGCTCAGCCTTTACCAGAGTATGACATCTTACGGTCAATTCCTGGCATCGCAGAAACCACAGCGACATCTATCATTGGCGAATTGGGAGATATTCGTCGCAGTATACCAATCAAATCAACGCTTTTATTGGCATTGACCTGAGACACTATGAATCTGGGAACTTTCTCGCTAAGGAACACATCACTAAACGAGGGAATCCCTATGCCAGTAAAATCTTGTTCAAGTACATTCACAACATCGCTTCAGCTAGTCATACCAATCCCTGCAATATCGCTGACTTTTATGAGAAACGAACAAGACATTTAGAGCTATTTCTAAACTAATCGGCGACCCATCTACTGTCTCTAAAAAAGTATGTAAACACCTTACCATCAAGGAATCAATCAACACTCAAAATGTGAGGCCCGCCCACTTCTAAAACGATTACCTTATGTGTGTAATGGTTGCCCTAACAAGTATATAAATTGTGACTTTACTAAGCAATTTTACTACGCCATCGGAGCTAAAATTACTCTGAAAATTTACCTCAATCTTTTGCTAAAAATCCTATAAAAGAGAAGCGAAATACCTCCTATAGATAAACCAACGATAACAAAATTAAAGATATTTTTAGGGCTTAAAAGAAAAGTAAATGTCATTGTCCCAATGGGCATAAATAAAATTGCAACAGTAAAAATAATCCCAAAAACTCTACCAAGAAAGACATTATCCACATTCTTTTGGATATATGAAAAAAACTGTAAGTTGAACATAGTCAAAAACAAGTTGAATAAAGCAGGATATAACGCAAGCATATAAGCACTTGGAAAAACACAGTATACCATAGGTGTCAAAGATAGAAAAACACCTGATACTCCAAGATATAAAATCATTGTTTTTATTTTCAAAACTTTATTGAGAATACTGCTTAAAGACGCTCCAATAAGACCACCTACTGCTTCTGCTCCTAGGAAAACACCGTATAAGCCAACGGTAACTCTTGGGAACATCTGATTGCTATATGGTAACAACAGATTATAAGCTGCTAAAAAGAAATTAACAATCGCAGATAAAATAACCAAGTACAAAATTTCCTTTTGACTAGCTAGATACCTTCCTCCTTCAAAAAGATCTGAAAAGATTTTCGATAATGAAAACACCTGTTTCCCAGTACTTTCTTCAAGTATGGGACGAATAAAGAGAATAAGCAACCCAGATGCAATAAATGTTATCCCATCTAGACGTAAAATACCATATAATCCTAGTAAACCGTATAGAGATACCGATACCAGGGGAACAACGACTTTAACTACCGTTATAAACGATTCTAGTAATGAGTTTAGTTTTGAAATATTATCTGCTTCCACCACTTCTTTAGTAAAAGCCTTATAAGCAGGGCCTGAAAATGATGAGAAAAAAGCTAATATAATGTTTGTGATAACCACAGCATAAATCAACCACTGCTGATTAGAAATAAAAGATAAGGCAAGACACAATACTCCGCTTAAAATATCTGTTAAAATGATAATCCGTTTTCTTTGAAAGTTATCAGACAGAACACCACCAAAAAGATTAAAAATCACACTGATGATGTTTTCTAATGTCTGATAAATACCAACTAACATAAGTGACTTAACATTTACACTCGATAAAAAAGTGTTATTCGCAAAGTCAAACATAATATCTCCAACACGAGAAATAATACGGCTCCCTACAAGTAAATATGTATTTTGTTGTTCTTTTTTATTCAAAATAAACTCCTCAGATATTTGTTCATTAGCAGAACTCTTCTAACCATTGCTTCGCAATATTATAGTTATCCTCATCTGAAAGAGTGTTTACTTGCTTAGCTATAGCCATTTCTCTATCTTCAATAAACTTCTTAGCTGTATATAGAATGGCTGCCTGGACTAATAAAATATAATTTCCCAAAGCGGAGTTTACTACAAAATTAGTTGGTGTTCCTTGATTTAACAGATAGAAATAGTTGTCTTCACTTTCATATCTAGTGATTAATGAAGTTTCGACTATTTCTTCATATTCATCCAATAAATAGCTATAATTAAATTCATCATCACTAGATGTTGCAGAGACTAGGAAGGTTCCATCTTTGATAGAGCGAAAATCTAAAATATCTAGACTTTTTGAACCGGTCGCACAAAAAATCAAATCAATATTCTTGAAATCTTTTTCTAGCAAAATGTCGCAACCATCACGTACCGCTTGAATAGTTCTCATGCTATCTTTTTCCAGCACCTTCGGTCTAATACCAAGTTCTCTTAATTTGGTACAGATGCCGTAACCGATTTTCCCATATCCAATACAAACCACTTGCATATATTGCATTAATAAATTTTTTTGATGTAATATATAATCTGTCCCAAAAACAATATCCGCACCAACTAAGTAATCCTCATTCTTCTTCAGGGGATTTCTAGCGACAGAAAATAACGGATATTCTATTTGATCAATAACATTCTCATATTTTTGAATCCCATTTTCTGTATCTTCAATGATACACTCGATAGGTAAGTTTGGAATCTGAGCAATTGAGGCAAAATACCCACCAATGTCTAATAAAATTGTTTTACTCTTTATCCCCAGATAATCTACATTAAAATATTCATCCCTTGAAGCTAATGTTAATCTTACCCCCATATTTTCTAGCTTGTGCCATACCATCTTATCAACAGAGTTTGGTTTAGCACACACTAACAAACGATGCCCAAATATTTTTTGCAATGTCATGATAATCGGTATTGTACTTGAAATAATATGTTGTACAGTAATACATGATATGTCTTCAAACGATGCACCTTTCAGCATATTAGATAAAAAACGTTCTTGAGAAGCTGCTTCAAGTTTTTCAATCTTCTTAATGATTTCCTTATAGCCGTCCATGTCCTTTACATTATCTAGCTGAATCCACTCATAGGAACTCGATTCGTTGCTGTCAATTTTCACATCAACCTCATTTTCAATATAAAATAAATATTGCAAGTCATAATGGTAGTGGGAACGCTCATTCTTCAATTTATTTTCTGGTATCTTATGCACAGAAACATTAAAAGGTATCAAGCTATTCAATGGTTCTGCACATTGATACGTCAATATTTCAGAATCTATCCCAGTCTCCTCAAACAGCTCACGTTTCGCTGCATCTAGCGGGTTTCTATCATTTTTATCAATATGCCCCCCAGGCTGTAGGTATCTTTTTAAAATATTATGGTGAACCATCAATAAACGCCTGTTATCTTTTGAAATAACAAATGCTGATGCTGTAAAATGCCCAATGAAATTCTTTCTATTTATCATCTCTTGATCATCTTTTTCATTAAGCTGTACCAAAACGTTATTCAATTTATCCTTTTCCTGAATATTATTCAGTTGGTACCCCTCTACTATATCTTTATAAATACTCATCGGTTTGTCTCCTCATTTTCCAGTCGTTTTTTATCAATTACTTTTAGCTCGAATTTGCTATCTTTATGCATTAAGTCATAAACACTATTACTCAATAACTCAGATTTTATAACTGCGTATGCAAATCGCTCATGTACAAATACATTAATAAAATTTTTATCAAAATCAACATCAATTATATTATTAATAGTATCTTTTAACCTAAATGCTTCGCCAATGAAATTTATTGATAGAGACAGATTATTTAATCGTTCTTGCACTTCTTTAGCACTCATATCATTTCCTAACATTGCAATTTCATAGTAATCAATACCTGTACGATAGATCTCCAAAATTTTGAAATGAGAGTTTTTAAACTCCTCAAAAGTTTCAGTTCGATTTACTTGGAATGGAATTTTCTTGTGAATGTCTCCTATTAAGTCATACGCATCAAACTGTTCATAATCTCTAAAATCCAAAGATAGACCCCCAGATATAGCAGACAGATTATAGTCGCTTAAAATACACTGTGAGATAGCATAAATTGTAAAAAGATATACATCGTCTCCTTTAATATCTTCTGGTAAAGAAACTTGAAAACATTGAACTTCATCATTTAATTTCTCAAACTCAATAGCAGGCTTTATCTTTGGCAATCTAGCAAGAACATCCCCAGAGACATCATTCTGTAACACCTCCCTTTTAAACTGCGAAAAAGCAACCAGTGAACTACTAGGTACTTCATCAATAACTATCTTTTTTTCGTACAGTTGATATACTGTATCTCCAAGTTTATTTAATGATGATGCATCAATAGAATGATATGGAAAATAAAATCTTACTTTTTTATCTCTTGTTCCCACCACAATAATTGGAATAGGAATCACTTCTATATTATCTAATATTCCTTGTAATTCTAACTCTGTTGGTAAATTATTTAGTACAATAATATTAGGTGAGTAATCTCCTTCATTCACAATACCTATGCTAAATCGAGTTTGCTCCTTTTCGACAACAAGTCTAAATATATCAATTTTATAGCTTAAATATTTAATAATATGGTGCAGCTTATTCAATTCTAAATAAGTCACTTCTTCCAGTGCTAAATTAAAACCAATAACACGATTTTGATTGTTTTTATAAAGTCTCTTTTGTGTCGGGCTAGGAGTAATAATATTTTTCAAATAACGATAATTCATTTTTGTGAGATTATACTCTAAATTAACCAAGTCATGTTCTTTAGTAAAACTATCGTTTGGCTCAGTTGAACGTTCTTGAAAAAATGATTTATTTCTAATATAGTCCACAATCGAATCTACACTCTTTAGCCTATAAAAATCATTTTCTTTAATTTCAATATCAAAGATATCCTCAATCTCTAAATAAAATCTAACTAATTCTAACGAATCCAAATCTGTGATATCAACTCTTTCAAATTTAGATAGTACATCTAAAATATTTTTTCTAACATCATCTCCTTGTTGACTTTGTTTTTTATAATAATATATCTCAAGCATTTTTGGAACATCCAACTTTCTATTCTGATTGAGATAATAACTCTCAACTTTAACTACCGTCGGATTTAAGTAACTAGGTAAACTTCTAATAATATCTTCTTTAATATTCAAATCGGCTTCATAAAATACGACAAGTTTCTTCTTATAAAAAACAACTCGTGATGATTTAACTGATTTAAGTTTATCTACAATAGATTTTACCTCATCTAATTCAATACGAATACCATTTACTTGGACTTGGCTATCTATTCTTGAACTAAATACCAAGTTATCTCCTTGGTAATAAACGTAGTCCCCCGTTACATAGTACCTATTTGAACCTATCAACTTAAACTTAGCTTTATTTAATTCGGGTTGTAGTCTATACCCTTCCGTTACTCCATTACCACCAATTAGAAGTTCTGCCATCTTAGAATTCTCTTTTTGAGAAGCTATCTTTAGTTGAACCCCAGGCAAAGGCTTACCAATTGGAACAGTATTATATTTTCTATCTTTCAACTCATAGTAGGTTGCATAAATTGTTGTTTCTGAAGGCCCATATAAATTAAATACTCGACACCCTTGCTGAATAAGCCCTCTCAACCTATTCGCTAATGAACTAGGAAATGTCTCACCTGCTAGACACAACGCTCTTAAATTCTGGAATACTTCTGGCCCACTAATATCAATAATAGTTTCAGCAAAAGACGGAGATAATGATAAATGAGTTATCTTCTTTTTCTCAATTGTTTCTCCTAGTCGAATAATATTCTGAATCCCACCATCGTAACAAACCAAAGTACCACCCGTATATACAGGTGCCAAAATCTCTGTTAATGAAACATCAAAAGTATAGGGAGTTGTAAATAAAAATTTTGATTCGGAAGTAAACTTCACAATTTTATAAAATTCTTTTACAAGCCAATCTATGTTATCATCAGTTAAAAATACTTTTTTAGGAACCCCAGTAGTTCCAGAAGTACAGATAATATGTGCAATTTCATTCTCTTTAGTTGTAGCTACTTCTTGATACTCACTGTAACTTTCTAATTTTTTGGATAAGAGCAAAAGAGTTACTGAATGATTTTCAAGTTTAACATCCCTATCACTTATCAACACGTCAAAGACAACTTCGCTAATACGTTCTAATGATATTTTGACCTCAAGACTATTTGTTATAGGTAACGGAATTTTACCCGATTTCATTATCCCCAAAACAACTGGTAAAACATACTTATTTTTTTCTATATAAAAAGGTACAGTCTCTTCATCGCTATTGAGTAGTAGCTGCTTAGCAATAAAATTAGACATCACATCTACTTCTTGAAAAGTAAACTCTCCTCCGCTATACATAACAGCAACTTTAGAAGGATATTGTTTCACCGTATCACTAAAAGTTTTTAATATGGTCATTTCTCTTCTCCTTAATTTGATTGATTATGCACTGTCATTCATAATTTATCCACACACAACAATAAGAATTTCAAAAGCAATTTTCAAAGTTGGCAAAAATTTTACCTTTTTCATCATTTCCCTCTTTTATTTATCATATAATAAACAAAGGCTTTTCGTCACCGACTACAGTTGACAAAAGAGACTTTCTTATTTTTTGCTTGGAACTTTCAAAGCATCTTTAGTTGGAATATAATCTTTGTTTCCAAAGAATTTTTCAGCCAACTTAGCCAAAGTACCATCTTTTTGGAGTTCTTCCAAACGTTTGTTTACAAATTTTTGAAGATCTTTTTGGTTATCTGCGAACAAGAAGTAGATGTATGGTTGTTGATCAGACTTAAGTTCAATGGTCTTCAAATTACTCAACTTATTATTTTTGATGATTGCATTAACAGTTGGTGCTTCAAAGATCTTGAAGTCATATTTGCCTTCATTCAAATTTGTCAACATTTGTTCAATATTTTCATTTGTGTAGTTAAGTTCAACTGGCTTGTCTGAATGTTTATCATTAAACTCTGTCAATTGAGTAACTGTCGATGTTCCTTGAACAACCTGCGTTGAGTGTCCAGCAATATCATCATATTTCTTAATATTACTATCTTTTGGAACAGTCAAAACAGCTGGTGTGGTAGCAATTGGATATGAGAAGAGATATTTTTGGGCACGTTCTTCTGAATAAGAGATATTGTTCCCAGCCATTTGGTATTTAGCTGAGTCAAGACCTGTAAATACTGAAGACCATTCTGTTTTTTGGAATTTCACTTCATATTTGTCAGAGTTTTTGAAGACTGCTTTAGCCACTTCCACATCGTAACCAGTCAATTCACCGTTTTCTTCATATGAGAACGGTGCTGTTATCCCAACAGTGGCAAAGTTAATTGTTTCTTTAGCACCTGAAGATTTAGATGCTTCTTTTGGTGATTTAGATGAACATGCAGCAAGCAAAGCCACTGAAGCAATGGCTACACCCGTAATTCCAAGAATTTTTTTAAGTTTCATAATACTCTCCTTTGAGATTGATTTTTTTATTGTAACAGAATTCACTAAGCTTAACTAATACTTAAACATAATCAAAGTGATAAGAAAATACTATCACCTAAAAATATCAATTGTTTGACAAAGAAAAAAGTAGGAAACCTAGAACGATTTCCTACTTATCCTTATTAATAATGTGACAAACGCTCAATTACTTGCTGGTTACTGAGCACTTCCTGGGCAGGAAAGAAATCAGCTTTGCCGTCTTCAAAAAGAAGAACATCAGCCTTTTCGTGATGAAGATGCTTAAAGTGATGAGCAGACATGATAATGGTTTTCCCAGCTGAATGAAGCTCATGTAGAAGTTCCCTAAAAAATTCTTCATATTCTTTAGAAAGATTATTGAAGGGTTCATCAAGAATATACACATCTGGATTAGTTACCATGATACTGGCAAAAGCCACTTTCTTCTTTTCTCCACCAGACAGTTGATAGGGAACGCGATCTCTTAAATCTTCAATTTTAAGCAGGGATAGCGTGTCTTGAACGCGCTGTGACACTTCTTCGGTAAGACCTAGCTGACGTGGACCAAAAGCAATCTCATCATAGACAGTACTATTAAATAACTGACTATCCACATCCTGAAAGAGGATTCCGAGGCGACTATAAAAATCTCGTTTTTGACGTTTGTCCTTCAGCCATTCTTTGAGGTCCTTCCCTAAGAAAAGAATGCGACCAGATTCTTCCTGCTTGAAGCCAGTTAATAAACTGATAAGACTTGATTTCCCAGTCCCATTTTCCCCCATCAACATCACATATTGTCCTTGTCTAATCTCCAAATCAAGACCAGTAAAGACCTTTTTTTGTTCATAGGCACAGGCCACTTGTTTCAATTGAAACATCTCATCCTCCTAACATAATCTGCCCTAAAATCACTGCTACTAGACCTATCAAGGCCAGCCAGTCCTTCCATGTGAATGACTGTGATGACTTGACATACTCACCAACAAAGCAACGTGCTTCCATGGCTTGAGTCAATTCCTCACCATAGCGTATAGCTTTAAGGTATAAAATTCCCCAGATATTACTTCCAATCCGGAAACGATGGTTGCCGCCAAAGCTTCGTGCTTCAATCCCTTTGAGCAAATCCATTAATTGTTTTCCAAAGACATCGATATATTTTATGGTGATATCTAACTGGAGCAGAACAAGATCAGGAAAATGCAACCCTTTTAATGCCACTAGCATCTCACTTATTGTACTTGTCTCTGAATAATAAGCAATGGCTACGGCAATCAAAGGAAGTCTAAAAAGAAAGAGCGATTGACCTCCGCTAAGTAAGAGATGCGGTAGATAAAGAACTAAAGGGAAGATCAACAACACTACAGTTTTTTTCAAAGTTCTTACTAAAACAGAATACGGTAAAAAAGCCACGCCAGCTCCTAAAAACAAGGCTACAATCCACAAAACTATGAGATTTCGGCTAATTCCCACTGAAACAAGTAAGAAAAAGAGAAGTAAAACCTTAGCTGTTGGATGAAAGACTGATGCTACTTTTAAAGGATGCGTTTCAAACTTTTGAAGAAGAGCTTCCAGATGGTGACGATTCCGGATAAGAAAGTTATTTCTAACGACTTTAGTGACTACTGGGCGCTCTTCCGATATCCAATCTGGAAGAATCATTTTTCAACCTTTCTACCGAAAATCAAGCGATAGAGGATGAAGAAAATCAAAACAGCAGAGGCAGCACTCAGGATATAACCCAAAACTTCTGGAATGCCTGCGATACTATAATTTGGGAAGAGGGCATTGAATGAAAAACCATTCAACATTCCTTTTGGCGCTTGGGCTTCCACATGGTAATGAGACAATTTTTCTACTAACTCTTTGACATCCCATTCTGCAAAAGCTGTTCCCGTCGCCAATAAACCAAGTGGCGTTAGGATAATTAAGGCTAGGATAAAGAGCAATAAAGGACGTAGTTTTTTAGTCGTTATTTCCTGAGTATTATCAATATTCAAACGTTCAATGAATTCTTGAACACCGGCTGTGAAAAATCCTTCTACCAAGCCGATAAGCAGGTGAGTCAAGCCCATTACTGGAAGCGTCACTCTCAAAGGGTATGGATTGTAAAGCGGATTACCACTGCTATCTTTAAAGAGAATCGGTTGAATTCCTAGTAAAACCGCAACAGTCAGGGCCGCAACTGCAATTCCAATATAACCTCCAAAAAAGCTAGCAATTATCCTATTCTTTGTCCACTTATTCAAGAGTTTATAAACAGCATAACCCACAAATGGCATGACAACAGCCATACAAAAGGCATTCGCACCAAAGGCCAAAATCCCACCATCACCAAATAGCAAAGCCTGCATAGCTAGAGCCACACTAACTGCTAAACAGGATGCCCAAGGTCCTAACAATATAGCAATTAGCACTGCCCCAACAGCATGGGCACTCGTTCCACCTGGGGCTGGAAGATTAAACATCATGATAAGGAAGGACAAGGAAGTCCCGATTCCCAACATAGGAATCGTTTTTTTATCAGTGTTAACCTTTACCTTCACTTCCTTGACAGCCTTATACCAAATAGGCAACATAACTGCCCCCATTGCCGCACAAGTCATAGGGCTTAGATAATTTTCAGGAATATGCATTTTTTATCTCCTCATATCATTTTTTCTCAAATTCAAAGGGGTTAATCCATGTATTTCTTGTCTAAAATAGTCTGCACAAGAATAAATGATGCGACGATTATCCTCAGCAGTTTTTCCTAAGATACGTAACACCAAACCTGAGATATCTAAGGATGAAATGGCAAAATCAGACTCAAGATTTAGCCCTTCTAAGTGCTTCTGCAAAGCCTTAACAAAAGCCTCGTCAATATTTGGGGACACCATTACCAAGCTATTGTAATTACGCCATCCTTCAAAATAACCAAGTTTAAACATATCTTGTTTCTCAGGCTCTAAGAGAGTCTGATCGCTATAAACAAGCTCATTATCTTGGTAAATTTGTGTCAAATTACGAAAATAATGGTATTGAAACGGTAAATCCTCATGAGACCAACCTGCCGTTACACCATCTGAATAAATCAAGTGGGCAGACTTATCCATATCAATACGACTTGTTTGGAAATAGCGTGATTTTAAATATGGAATAACTTCATCAGCCATGTACTCCAAATAACTATTTTCTTCAAGTGTGATAGACGTATTCTGTTGTGTCAACTGTCCTTTCTCACACTTGTAAACATAGGTAGGTGTTTGAGTTGTCACCAAGGCATGAGCATCTTTATTAACATCAATGGTCACTTGATACTGCTCACCCTCGACAAAGCCCCCACCCATATTAATGAGGAAATAGTAAGGAACGCCATTGGCATCTGAATTATCTGCCGATACTCGAGAGTTACCTTCTTGATATTTCTTGTGGGAAATTGTACGACCATTTCGATTTGAAAATCCAAGATGGACAAAGCCATCGTAAACTTGTGTCATCTTACAAGTCCTCTAGTAGGAAATTCTTACGAATCCATTCTTCTACTTCCTTAACATTGTCATCATTATTCAAATTTGTGAAAATGAAAGAATCTTCGTTACGGAAATGAAGGGTATCTTCACGCATACGATCTAGGTTGGCTCCAACATAAGGTGCAAGGTCAGTCTTATTGATCAAGAACAAATCACTCTTAATCATCCCTTGACCAGCCTTACGTGGGATTTTTTCACCCTGAGCAACGTCAATAATATAAATGGTAAAATCAACCAAATCAGGGCTGAAGGTCGCAGCCAAGTTGTCTCCACCACTTTCAAGGAAAATAACATCCAAATCATGGTTAAAGCGCTCTTGAAGAGTTTCAATCGCTTCAAAGTTCATAGAGGCATCCTCACGAATCGCAGTATGAGGACATCCACCAGTTTCTACACCAATGATACGGTCTTCGTCTAAGCTCGAATTTTTAGCCAAGAAAAGGGCATCTTCTTTTGTATAGATATCGTTAGTAATAACTGCTAAATTTAAGTCAGACATACGTCGTGTAAGACGCTCAAGCAAAAGGGTTTTACCTGAACCAACAGGTCCACCAACTCCAATAATTACAGTACGTTTTGTCATTGTTTTTTCCTCTCAACCTTGTTGATATTTTAGGACATGAATAGGCGAAATACCTGTGTTTCATGTTTCATCTGAGCTAATTCAAGACCAGGCGTATTGGCCCCAAGGTAGGACGCATCCAATTCTTGAATTTCTTGTGTCATTTTTTCTAATTGCGAAAAGCTACGTAAAACAATCTCCTGTCCAGCAAACTGTCCAAGGGGAATGGCACGCACAGCATTTTGAACCATCGTCGAAATCACGCTATAACCATAAAGTGCTATGGCTTCATTACATCCCAAGCCCTTGTTAAACACATAGAGCGCAAAGACAATAGCTGGATTGCCGAAGGCCACACCCTTACGTATTTTAGACTGATAGTCATCCAATACCGGAATAGCATGAAGCCTTTGAATGAGTCGAAGCATTTGTTTAGCAATCATTTTAGTCCCCTGTCTTGTTTCACGCGCTTGCGTCGAAACTGTCAAGACCTTATCATAATACCAAACCTGGTCTATGTTATCTGTAACCATAGCATCATAAACCAGTTTGATTACAAGACCTTCACCATATTTAAACTGACTGGCTAAATAGGCTTCTTGCCACTCTTCGTAACCTTTATCATCTGTTACAGTGTCTTCACGCAGATAATTTTCCATCCCAAATGAGTGGTTAAATGATCCAATTGGAAAGGTTGAATCGACAATTTGCACAATTTCAAGATAATCTTGCAAAGACACATTAGCAAAGGGATTAATGTTCATGGGCAGTTAAATTCACATGGCGTAGGGGTTTATCAAGGACCACTTCTTCAATCGTGTAGGCAATCTCTTTTTGAGTCAAGACTTGCTCTACAACTGGGTCAACCTCTAAATAAATCTTGGCATCTTTCACCTCAATCGGTTTATGAGTATTCCCAAGAATGTGAGCTGTGATTCCCATTTCATCCATATCTTTAGGTGAGATGACAATCAAATCCTGTGACTCAACACCAATAGCTAGGACATGGTGATCATCGATAAAAAAGGCAGATCCATTTTGCAATTTTTGTCCCTTATCAAGACGAATACCAAATTCATTCCCATGATCACTCTTCACACGAATAATTTTTTTGTTAAGATCGTCACTCGAAAGAATGACTGTTTCAATATGGTATTTGTCCACATCGATATCCTTAACAAGAGCATCTACTTTTGTAAAAATCATACTTTTTCCTTTTCTATTACATTTTAAAAGTCTAGCATCAGACTCATATAGCAACCTAATAAGTGCTAAAAACGTTATGGCTGTAAAATACAAAAGAGGTTGGAGGAAAAAATCCAGCCTCATGTATATAGCGTTTTCCTTAGAACAAGAAATAACGTTGAGACAATGATGTCGTATGGATTGGCTCACAAGTAACCAACTCATCATCAATAAAGACATCAAAGGTCTGTGGATCGATACGGATTGTTTTTGGAGCGTAGTCATTAAGCTTCATATCACGCTTAGTCAAGTTACGCGTATTCTTAACAGGAAGAACAATCTTATTCAAACCAATTTCTTCTTTGATACCGTGATCATAAGCATATTGAGAGACAAATGTAAGATTTGTTTTATGAACCGCTTGACCATAAGCACCATATAATTTACGCATGATACGTGGTTGAGGTGTTGGAAGACTTGAACCAGCGTCACCCATAACACCATAAGTTAACATACCACCCTTAAGCACCAACTTAGGTTTTGCACCAAATTGTGCTGGTTCCCAGATAACCAAATCTGCAAATTTACCAACTTCTACAGAACCGATATAGTCTGCAATACCATTGGTGATGGCAGGGTTAATTGTATATTTAGCCACGTAACGTTTAATACGGTTATTATCGTTAAACTCTGAATCTCCCTCAAGTGGACCACGCTGAGCCTTCATCTTATCAGCTAGTTGCCAACAACGCATTGCTACTTCACCGACACGTCCCATTGCCATGGCGTCTGAAGTCATGATACTAAGGGCTCCCATATCGTGAAGAACATCTTCTGCAGCCACAGTTTGTTTACGAACACGTGATTCGGCAAAAGATACGTCTTCTGGGATTTTTGGATCCAAGTGGTGACAAACCATAACCATATCTAACAACTCACCAATAGCATTTGTAGTATATGGGTTAGTTGGGTTAGTTGATGATGGCAAAATATTTTCCTTACCTGCAAAAACCATAATATCTGGAGCGTGCCCACCACCAGAACCTTCGGTATGGAAGGTATGAACGGTACGACCTTGGAAAGATTCCAAAGTATTTTCCATAAATCCACCCTCATTCAAAGAGTCGGTGTGGACCGCAAAAGAAACATCGTATTTATCCGCAACTTTAAGGGAATTATCAATTCCTGCGTAAGTCGCACCCCAGTCCTCGTGTGTCTTAATTCCTGCTGCACCAGCTTTAATTTGCTCTTCAACCACTTCAGTCTCAGAACCAACACCTTTGGCAAGGAAACCAAAGTTAGCAGGCATATCATCAACAGCTTGCAACATACGAGTAATATGGAATTTACCAGGTGTACATGTTGTTGCATTACTACCGTCAGCGGGACCAGTACCACCACCAAAGAGGGTCGTAATTCCATTATCCAAACCAAATTCAGGAAGGTCAGCAGAAATATAATGTACGTGGAGGTCAATACCACCAGCAGTCACAATCAAACCTTCTGCAGCAATGGCTTCTGTACTAGCACCCACAACAAAGTCCACATTGTCCATTGTATCTGGGTTACCACCGCGACCAATAGCAACAATCTTACCATCACGAATACCGATATCTGCTTTAATAATACCTGTATAGTCAATGATGGTTGCACCTGTAATAATGGTATCAACAACTGATGGATTGTCACGTGTTTCCGTAGCACTAACACCCATACCATCACGCAAAACTTTACCGCCACCGAACTTAGATTCCTGTCCATAAACAGTAAAGTCTTTTTCAATGGCTGCAAAAAGATTGGTGTCTCCAAGACGTACACTATCCCCTACAGTTGGTCCATAGTGTTGAGCATACTCTTCACGATCCATTTTAAAACTCATCGATTTGTCCTCTTTCTAGTCTAAGAAACCATTGACCTTGTTATTGAAACCAAAAATACGACGTTCCCCTCCAAAGTCAATAAGTTGTACTGTTTTCGTTTCACCTGGCTCAAAACGAATGGCTGTACCTGCTGGAATATCTAGACGTTTGCCTCGCGCCTTTTCACGATCAAATTGAAGACCAGCTTCGTTTGCTTCATAAAAATGGTAGTGAGAACCCACTTGAGCAGCACGGTCACCCACATTTTTCACTTCAAGACTAATGGCTTCGTAACCACCGTTATAATCAATTGGCTCACTCGCCACATGGTATTCACCTGGAATCATTACATTTCTCCTTACTGAATAGGATCATGAACAGTAACCAGTTTTGTACTGTCCGTAAAAGTAGCTTCAACTTGAATCATTGGAATCATTTCTGCAATACCTTCCATAACATCTTCACGTGTTAAGAGATTGCGAGCTTCATCCATCAATTGGGCAACAGTTTTACCTTCTCTTGCACCTTCAAGCACATAGTCAGTGATTAAAGCAACTGCTTCTGGATGATTCAATTTGATTCCTTTGTCTTTACGTCGTTGAGCAATCATAGCCGCAAGGCTAATCATCATTTTTTCCTGCTCGCGCATTGTCAATTGCATCGTTTTTCCTCCTTAAATCAATGCTTACCACTTGCCCCAAAGCATCAAAAGCCCTGGAATCCAAGCTGTTACAATTCCTTCAAAAATAGCTAGGTAAGGAACAAATTTTCCTAGATTCTTCTTAAGATTAATTTCAATAAAGGCAGTTAGCCATAGGACACCCCACAAGAACCAAATAATACCATACCAAGCATTACCACCGTATCCAGATGTTAAGCAAAGAATCCCTGCTGGTATCGTATTAATTGCCACAAATAAACTAAACCACCCATACAAACGTTGATCAAAATCGAAAATCGTATTGATTGCTGAGTAAAGATAGGTGAAAGCAAATAAAAGACCAGTAGCGCTACCATAAAACCATTCAGCACCTTGCCCTGTACAAGCTCCGTAAGCAATGACAATAATGTTGAGAATCAAACCCAGACCACCCGTAAAGATATTCATGACAACATTTGATTTATCAGGAATACCCTCTAAACGATGGAGTCCATTACTCACCAAAACCATACCAACATAGAGTAGGATGACACCTAACATAAGAACCTCCTAAGTTTTTTTATGTTAATATCATACTACTTTGAAAATACATGTCAACGAATTTTCAGAAATTTTGCAACATTTAGATAGCAGTCAATCTAACATATAGTGTCAAAAAATGACATCACCTTTGGTGATCCTCGATAGAAGTCCTTTGCTCAATCCCAGATAAACAAACAGTTAATCTCTAAAAAACTATCTTTAGCATTTGACAGTTTCTGACAATATAGCCCGTACAATCTATCATTCAATGTGAGAATAATATTTTTTACTCACCTATTTTTCCAACTCATTCTCCAGACCTAAGTCCATAGACCTATTTTTAGTAATTTTACAGTTGGGTGACAAAATTGAACATTTTTTATAATAAAGTCTTTTTGGACTAACATCCAAAAGGAGAATTATGATGGAAACAAATAACTATACTACTAATTTACAGCTAGTCTCCCAGGAATATCCCGACGAAAAGACTAGTCTTCAAACCAAAACCAAGAAACTCTTGGAATATTTTTCACCAAAAGACATTTGGAAAATTAAGGGACTGATTGTCGCCTGTCTCGTGGCCTGCTTCCTATATGTCACTTACTTGACCCATTTTTCCTTTGCCTTTCCAGCAATCGTTGTCTTGATAAGTACGATTGAACTGGGCTGTCGTCTATTAGGTGGAAAAGCAAAGGGAATGCGACTTGAATCGGCAATACTTATGGTCACTAGTCTACTACAAGGTTTACAAATTAGTCTTTGGGGTCTGCACGACAACTGGGGGAGCGCTTAGATTCTTTGCTTTCATGCGAGTATCCTCCTTTACTTAATGGCACGTACTGGACAAAGTAGTCAAGACCGTTTGGAATTATGGTTTGGCTAGACCTCATTATACACTAGCTGCATCTTCCCACTGAAATATTTCTTTATCGGAGCCTGGACACTACTCTATAAAACAGCACCTAAACAAGAGCTCTCTGAAGAAGAAAAACACGCAGTTCAGAACCACAAATGGATGATTCTCATTAGTATCATGATTGCCTTGATACTGATGGTCTTCGCTGCTAGTCAGGTCTTGCCTGCTTTCGGACAACTTTGGCAACAGTTCTTCCATACACTTGCTACTCTACTTGATTTCACTATCACCTTCAAGGATAACGGATTATTATTCTCTCGTTTAATAACCAGTATCCCTCTGGCTCAGGACTTTTTGCTCAACTTATTGCAACCTATTTGGCAAAAGAAAAGCCACTTAGTCAAAAACGATTTGAAGGCCGTCTTAAAACAACCCGTCAGTTTCCAAAAGTAGCAGCTTATATCGTACTCGGAAGCCTCTGCCTTACTTATGCCCTATTCATATTAACTGCCACTAGTCAAATGGGAGAACTCCTTTCTCTCAACCAAGTCAAAATTCCAGCCCATCAAGCCTCACATATTGCTGTTCAGGGCTTCTGGCAATTAGTTCGAGTCTCTACCCTTAACTTGGGAATCCTAGCTGGATTTTACATTTTTTCTAAAGAAAACTTCTTCACCCACAAGGGGCTTCGTTTGTTGAGTACCCTACTCTTTACTTTTGCTAGCCTCTTTGCCCCTTATCGCCGGCTGGAAACTCTTTGGCGTTTATATAGCACTCTATGGTGTAACGCCACGTCGCTTACTATCAGGTTGGTTTGTCACAGTACTCTTTATTTGGTGTGTCCTAACACTTATTAGACTTTATAAACCTATCCAGGCGACCCGTCTCGCTGTATTTTATGCAACTATCAGCTTCACCCTCGTTAGCCTCTTAGGTAGCTTTATTTTATAAGAAAAAAAGAGTGGAACTAGATTAACTAGTTTCACCCTTTTTATATTGGAGTTATTTTGAATCTCTTATAGGAAAGGCATACATCACCCAAAGTACTACTGGTAGTGGTGTCGCTTTTAATACAATCCAAGCAACATTGGAATTGGCATCACGTAGACGACGAATCTGCATAGAAATGGTAGGAAGTGCCGTTGCTGCTATAAATAGAATGAAATCCGTCAATGTAAATCCAGCAGCTTTTGTTTGCCCAAGCAAGTACATCAGTAGGAAAACCAAGCTACCGATAACGCCATTAATCAGGACAACCCCCAATAATCTAATCGTTTTGTACGACCATAAAAATCGAGATAGTCTAACCAAAAATTTTTATATGCCTCTAACATGTTTACACCTCTTAATAGTATACCCCAGTATACTACATAAAGAAGACGGCTGCAAGATTTGAAATTTTAGATTCCTTAATTTTTCTATATAAATAGGAAGATGATTTTAAATGAACTGGAATGGATTGAAGTTGGGACTAGCTGCTTCAAGCTTCCCATTTGCCATAGTCACTACACGACTGACATGTTGGTAGACACTGCTACGGTGAGCAATGAAAATCATTGTTCGTGTCAGTTCAGAAAGATTGGCCATTACTCTACTTTCAGTTTCCCTGTCCAGACCACTTGTAGCTTCATCAAAAATCAAGATTGGTTGATTGGACAAGAGAGCCCTTGCTATAGCTAATCTTTGTTTTTGACCGCCAGACAGACCTCCATCTTCAGATACTTGGGTCTGAAAACCTAGGGGCATCTTTTGAATATCAGCCAAAATATCGGCTTGTTCACAGACTTTCAGAATAAGATGCTCATCAACTTCTCCTTCAAGGCCTAACAATAGATTTTCTAATATTGTTCCCGTAAAGACATAGGTCTGTTGTGGAACATAGGTCACCAACTGGCGCAACTCCGCTTGGCTAATAGAAGCTTTGTCTAGGCTTACATGACCACTAGATTTTGTGTAATAACCTGACGAAATCTTCGCTAAAGTCGTTTTCCCAGAACTACTCTGACCCATGATGGCAATTTTCTCTCCCTTATTAATCGTCAAATCAATCTTACTAAGAGTCTCTTACTGATAACTAAAACGGTGACTGACTCCTTTAAAAGCAAGTTGTTTAAAAGATAACTCTTTAAGTTTTCCTTTTTCTTCCTTGTCCACAACATAAACTTCTTGAAGACAATTATTGGCGACTTTGGCTTGCTGAATTTTAGATTGGAGATTGATGATATTAATTAAAGGAGTTGTAAAATAATTCAACAACATATTATAGGTAATCAACTGACCTGCAGATAGTTGCCCTTCCATGACCAATTGTCCCCCATACCAGAGGATAAAGACATTAGAAACTAACTGAACCACTGTCTTTAACCCATCCTGCGTTAATTGCCACTTGGCCTTAGACAAAGACTTCTTCAAATAGTCATGGAATTTCACCTCAATTTCTCGATAGCGTCTTTCCTCAACCCTCAAGGATTTTAAGGTTTCAATACCTCGCAAATCATCAATAACAGCGGTATTGACCTGACTATTTGCCTCCATCAATTGATAATTTTCCTTCTCAAAAAGCTTATAAAAAGGCCAGAATAATCAAAACATAAAGAGGAACTACAAAGTTAAGGTCATCAAAAAAAGAGAACGGTTTGTAAAATAAGGGCGACAGCTAAAGTTATCACAATGGTGACATCTAGGAAAATCGATAAGATTGTTGAAGCTAGAGCATCGATAATGGTGTTGGCATCTCTAAAACGTGACGTGATTTCACCAGTACGACGTGAACCGAAGAAACTAATGGGCAAAGAAAGGACATGTTTAATATAAGGAAGGATAACAGAAATGGACAAGTAATTACCCAATCGATGTAGAAGATAATCTTTGAAAAAAGTGAAGACTTGTTGGGCTAGATAGGCGATGCACAAACCGAGAGAAATCACAATCAGAAGAGAATAGTCTTCTTGAGGAATCAAGCGGTCTATAATAGACTGCAAATAATAAGAACCAATAATATTAACAAGGGTCACCAGAAAGCTCAGCAAGACGATGACTGCTATCAAACTTTTACGACGAAATAAAATTGGTAAAAACGAAAGAAGACCAGGTACCTCTTCCTTATATTTAATGTAGTTTTCTCCCGGTTCAAAAAATAGAGCAACCCTTGTCCATTCCTTGTCAAAATCCTCTAGGGACAATTTAATGACCTTCTTGCTAGGATCTGGATCACCAATTACAACCTGTCCCTTGTCCTTACCAAATAATGTATAATAATGTTGAATACCACCATCCTTAACCACATGTACAATAAAAGGGGAAGATAGGTTTTCTTATTTAAACAAGTCTAAATCTGCACGAATGGCCTGAGTTTCAAACCCCAACTGCTTGCCCGCTTCAACCAAACCAAGCGCAGAAGTTCCTTCACGAGAAGTCTGAGCTAACTCCCGCAAATAAGCCAAACTATAGGATGAACCATAGTGCTTGAGAATCATAGCTAAGGCAGCTACCCCACAATCACGCTGAACAACCTGTGAAATATATGGACATTTTGGCATGATGGCTCCTTATTAAAGACATCCTGCAAAATAAGGCAAGATAGCAATAAGTAGTGAAAATAGTACAAATATTTTCAGGGTTTTCAAAATATAACTCCTTTTAACTATTATTTATATTTCTATAGTACACATTTAACCCTAAAAAAAGTAGTGACATTTATGTCACCACCATTTCTATAAACCATCTGCCAATTTTCCTGCCTTTATACTTTCCTCTAAAACCGAGTCTTCCAAAACGGAAGCAAACATTATGGCCTTATCATAATTCTCTGCAGCCTCTTTCTTGTTTTCTTTATGCAGAAGTTCATATTTAGCCTTAAGTACAAAAACACTAGGCTTGTAGCTATATAATTGTGATTTTTCTATGACAACTAAGGCTTTATCCACAACTGTTAAGAAGTCTGAGAAGGAATTGTGAAAAATCTTTAAAGCAGCAATAGCCATCAAATCATTAAATAAAACAATATTGTAAACATCATCTGTCCAAATTTCCTGATTTAATACTCTCTTTATAATTCTTTCAAATAGTTTTTTGTCATACTGTTTTCTGCCATAAAGATGAAAGAAATAATAGTCAATGACTAATAAATCGTTAGTTGAGAATTTCCTCTTCCTTTTGACTTGTTCAAACAAGTCTTCATATATCTCCTCAACTTTTGGACTCTCCTCCCAACTAGTAAAACTCAATATATTTTCGAGAATGTCTAGAGTTAATAATTCTTCTTCTGGAAGAATATCAAAAAATTTCTCATAGACTTCCTCAATCAAAGTAAGTTTAGACTTTATTCTGTCAGGGTTTCTGTACGTTGGAAACTTAATCAAACGATTCTTCATTTCATAATATTCGTCAGGAATGGTAATATTGTCTTGATCCAATAACTCTGTCATACTTTTTCCTAAACGTTTAGCAATATACGATAATCTATCTAAAGACGGGAGAGACTCCCCCTTTTCAATACGAATTAACTGGCGAACAGTCAATTCCGCACCATCTAAACATAGCACTTCACGTGACATCTGTTGGTGTTCACGCTCAGTTTTGATTCTTAGTCCAATGCTGTCTTTTATGTTCAAGAGAATCTCCTTTATATCAAAACTTTAAAAATATTATATCACAATTGTAATATATTTAATATACAGTTAATGCTTTTTTAACCGAATATTAGTCTTAAATACGATATTTTTATACATTAATAACAAAATAATGTTTTTATAAGATAAATCTTGATTATCCAACAAAAATATGCAGTTCAGAACTGCATATTGTTTTATTTCTGTTTGCTTTGAAATCGCCATTCAAAGCGAATACGGTCATAAGTTGGATAGACAGCATTAAGCAAGCCAAACGCTAGGGTAAAGCCAGCTAAAACATCAGTTGGATAATGAACACCTACATAAATACGCGAAAGTCCAACAAGGAAAATCAGAAGCCCAGTAATAGCATAAACTACTATTTTAGATTCTTTATTCTCCAAACGCTGAGCAAGGACAATGGCAATTGCTCCAAGAATCATAAATGCCCCCAAAGAATGACCACTAGGAAAAGAGTAGCCTCCCACATGTAACAAATGCGTAATTGATGGGCGCTGACGCTGATAAATATACTTCAAACTTACAATCAAGATACTAGCGAGAAGCCCACTGGCTCCCACAAAGATAGCTTCTGATTTATACTGACGTAGATAAAGCCAGATTACTGCTACGATTGCAATAATAGCCTGTACAGGCGCATTCCCAAGAATGGTAATTGTTTTAAAGAAGCGTGTCAGTCCTGCTGGTAAGTCTCCTCGAACCCTAGTTTGTATGCTGCTATCAAATTCTGTCAAGGCTTCAGGGTAGAACTTAACCATGTAACCGAGAGTAACAAATAACAAAAAGGCAAAGGAAGCGTAAATATAATGTGTGTATTTGTGTTTCATATTTATAATTTTACTAGTATAGACTTAAGCGGGGCATAAATAAGAGCAAAAGCTACTGAAAAAATCAAGCCTTCCAGTAAGTTAAATGGTACTACCATAGCGAAAAGGTATTTATAAAGGCCTATGAATTGCGCAATATCAAAGTTAGCAAATTTAGCATAGAGTGGTACTGCATAAATGTAGTTAAGAACAACCATGGCAACTGTAAGCAAAATCGTTCCTAAAACAGAACCAAGAATATAATTCTTGCTTGTTTGATTTTTCTTCCAAAAATAGCTTAGGCCCCAAACAAAGACTCCTAGAGCAACAAAATTCATAGGAAGCCCAATCATTGATCCTGGGCCACCATTGTTTAGTAAGAGCTTTAACAATGAACGAAGCAAGAGAACACCAATAGCACTCTTAAAATCAAAGATAACCAAGGCGATAAGAGCAGGAAGGATTGAAAAATCAACCTTCAAAAAGTCTGCTGCTGGAATCAATGGAAATGAAAAATAAAGCAACAAGAATGAAACTGCAGATAAAATGGCAATGTAAGCCAATTTACGTGTGTTTGTCATAAAAAAATTCCTCCAAATTTTAACAATTTGAAAGAAGTTCCCAATGGATTTGCCTATGCCAAAAAAAGCCTACGCAAAAAGACTGGTCTTCTTCCATCCAGACTATACTGTCGGTTGAGGAATTACACCTCATCAGCTTGCGCTCGCGGACTTATCCAAAGAATCACCGCCGGTCGGGAGTTTCACCCTGCCCCGAAGACCCTTTAAGGATAACACAAAAAAACCTTGGTGACAAGGTTCTTAATTTATGGATTTCTAATTTGTTGATAGTCAATAACTATACTTATTCTTTTAAGACAACATGAAGTATCTATTTTAATTTATCATGATGGTAGCGGTGACTCAGCTCCAACCCCTCAAACTGCTGCTGACGAAGAGCTTCATAGACAATCATGCAAACCGTATTTGAGACATTAAGACTACGGACATGTTCATCATTCATAGGAATACGAATAGCTTTTTCAGGATGCTCACGCATAAAGTCCTCAGGTAGGCCTGTATCCTCACGACCAAACATAAAATAGTGATCCTCACCATCAGCATAGACCTCTTCTGAATACGTCTTATCCGCAAACTTCGTTACTAGATGCAAACGACCAGCATGATTTTTAGACATAAAATCAGCCAAATTGTCATAATAAGTGATATCAAGCTTATCCCAATAGTCCAGGCCTGCGCGCTTCATCTTCTTGTCATCAATTGGAAACCCCATAGGTCGAATGATGTGGAGGGGGCTATTGGTTGCTGCGCAGGTACGCGCAATATTTCCAGTGTTTTGTGGAATACGGGGCTCAAACAAGACAATATGATTACGTGACATCTGACTTCTCCTAGACATAAAAAATGCCATGTCGCCCGGAGTCAAGCTCAGCAGACGACATGGTTATGGACATTCATTAGCTTAAATCATGACAGGTTAGATTTAAAATAGTGAATGGTTGAGTATATTTTAGCACTTTAGCTGTAAAAGTCAACACTATTAGTAGAAAAAAATTAATATTTTTAACTTCATCACCTTCTTTACAGGAATAACCTATAAAGCTGGCTGAAAAGGATGATTTTTCGGCCAAAATAAAGTATCATAGTAATGATTATTTGGAGGTAACTCATGCGTATTATTGTCGTAGGTGCTGGTAAAGTCGGTACGGCACTCTGTCGTTCTCTTGTTGATGAGAAGCACGACGTTATTTTAATTGAAGAAAAGGAAGAGGTCCTCAAACGCATCAGTAAACGCTACGATGTTATGGGCTTTGCTGGAAATGGGGCAAATTTCAAGATTTTGGAACAAGCCGAGGTTAACAACTGCGATGTCTTTATCGCCATGACTGATAAAGATGAAGTAAACATGATATCAGCAGTTCTGGCAAAACAAATGGGTGCAAAAGAAACTATCGTTCGTGTACGTAACCCAGAATATTCTAATACTTATTTCAAAGACAAAAACTTCCTCGGATTCTCATTAGTAGTTAACCCTGAACTTTTAACTGCTCGCTATATTGCCAATACCGTTGAATTTCCAAACGCTCTATCAGTTGAAACCTTTGCTAATGGACGGGTTATCCTTATGGCATTTAGGGTCACTGAAACAAGCCGATTGTCCGGTATGACAATGGAACAATTTCGTAAGAAATTCGGTAACATCTTGGTTTGTATGATTGATCGTCAAGGCGACCTCACCATTCCATACGGGAATGCTACCATGCAAGCTGGGGATAAGATCTATGTAACTGGGAAACGTGTTGACATGGCACTTTTCCACAGTTATATTAAACCAAAAAGCATCAAAAAACTTTTGTTGATTGGTGCTGGACGTATCTCCTACTACTTACTAAATATCTTGAAAAACAACCGTATTAAGGTCAAATTGATTGAACAGAAAATGGACCGTGCGCAAACCTTTAGTCAAGTATTCCCTGAAGTTTCCGTTATCTTAGGGGATGGTACTGCTAAAGACCTTCTTCTTGAAGAGAGCGCAGCTAGTTATGATGCTGTTGCTACTCTAACTGGAGTAGATGAGGAAAATATCATCACCTCTATGTTCCTTGAAAGTCTTGGTGTCCATAAAAATATTACCAAGGTCAACCGTACCAGTCTTTTAGAGATTGTCGATACACGTGAGACAACAACAATTGTCACTCCTAAGAGTATTGCTGTTGATACCGTTATGCACTTTGTTCGTGGTCACTATAACGCCAAAGATTCTAGTCTTGACGCGCTTCACCACGTAGCTAATGGCCGTATCGAGACCCTACAATTCCAAATTAAGGAAAATAATAAAATCGCTGGGAAGAAACTTTCTGAACTTAAATTCGCTCATGGTGTCCTTATTGCTGCTATCATCCGTAATGGAAAAGCCATCTTCCCAACTGGAGAAGATAAATTGGCAATTGGCGATAAAATCGTGGTCGTTACTCTCTTGCAAAACGTAACCCACATTTACGACTTATTGAAGAGGTAAGCTGCCATGAATAGATCTATTGTCCGTTTTCTTATTTCTAAACTGCTCCTCATTGAAGCTGGACTCTTAGTTGTACCTCTTATTGTGGCTCTTATTTATCAAGAAGACGCCAAGGTATTTGCCAGCATTTTGGGGACTATGGCGATCCTCCTTTTTATCGGAGTGCTTGGTACTCTCTTTAAACCTAAGAACTACCGCATTTACACCAAAGAAGGAATGCTCATTGTAGCCCTCTGTTGGGTACTTTGGTCATTCTTTGGGGGATTACCGTTTGTTTTTTCTGGGCAAATCCCAAGTGTCATCGATGCCTTCTTCGAAATGAGCTCAGGTTTCACAACTACAGGGGCTACTATTCTCACAGATACTGGGGTCTTGACCCATTCTCTCCTCTTCTGGCGAAGCTTCGCTCACCTAATTGGAGGGATGGGGGTGCTGGTCTTTGCTCTAGCCATCATGAACAACAGTAAAAATGGTCATCATGAGGTTATGCGTGCAGAGGTGCCTGGTCCAGTCTTTGGTAAGGTCGTTGCCAAGCTCAAAAATACAGCTCAGATTTTGTACATCATCTATCTGGGCATGTTTGTGATCTTTGCTATGATTCTATGGATTTGTGGCATGCCACTCTTCGATAGTATTGTCATTGCGATGGGAGGTGCTGGTACCGGTGGATTTGCAGTCTATAATGACTCTATTGCCTACTATAACAGCGATTTAATTACTTATGTGGTTACAGTTGGTACCCTACTATTTGGCGTTAACTTCAACTTGTACTTCTATATCCTGCTTCGCAAAATCAGATTCTTCTTCCAAGATGAAGAGCTACGTACCTATCTTACGATTGTTGCGGTATCAACAAGTTTAATTATCCTCAATATTTTTGGGATTTACCACAGTTTAGCTGACTCGTTTAAATACTCATTCTTTGAAGTGTCAACGATTATCACAACGACGGGATTTGGTCTAACAGATATTACCAAATGGCCACTATTTTCTCAGTACATCCTACTTCTCCTGATGTTTATCGGGGGATCAGCGGGTTCTACAGCTGGTGGCTTCAAGGTTATCCGTGCTATGATTATTGCTAAAATTGCACGTAATCAGACCTTAGCTAGCCTCTATCCTAACCGTATCCTATCTCTACACATTAATGGAAGTGTTCTTGATAAAGAAACACAGCATAGCGTTCTTAATTATTTGGCTGTATATGTGTTGATCATACTAAGTCTAGTTACAATCCTGTCCTTGGATAATCAAAATTTCTTGATTGTGACAAGTGCTGCTGCTTCAACATTTAACAATATTGGACCTTTACTTGGAACAACTGATAGCTTCGCTATTTTTAGTCCTTTGTCTAAGCTAATCATGGGATTTGCTATGATTGCTGGACGTTTGGAAATCTATCCTTTATTGCTCCTATTCCTACCAAAAACATGGTCAAAAATTTAAGCATAAAAAAGCTCTCTTGGATTCAATTGTCCAAGGGAGTTTTATTACGTTTTAGGCTAAAATAATCTGGTACTGGGTCGTCACCAGTCTCTGATAGGGGATGGCATCTTAAGATACGGGCGATTCCCATAAGAACTCCCTTTAAACCATGTTTTTCTATTGCTTGAATCATATAGACTGAGCAAGTTGGACGAAAACGACAAGACGGTGGAAACAGGGGAGAAATCCATCTCTGATAAGCCTTTACTAACGCAATCAGAAACTTCTTCATCATTTAACCTTGTTAACAGCAATGTTATGAAGCTGACTAATTTCTTTTTTGTTTAGACGGCGTGACTCTCCTGGACGTAGTCCTGTCAAATCTAGGGTACCAAAACGGGTACGTGACAACTTATCAACAATCAAACCTACTGATTCAAACATTTTCTTAACCTGATGGTTTCGCCCTTCATGAATCGTCAACTCGACGACTGATCGGTTCTTTTCATGATCCACCTTGATAATATTGTAATGGGCCGGCTGAGTTTTTTTACCATCAATCACCACACCACGAGTCAAAGGACGAAGATTTTCCTTGGTCGCAATACCTTTAACACGCGCCAAATAAACCTTATCAATCTCATTACGTGGGTGAATCATTTTATCGGTAAAGTCACCATCATTTGTTAAAATAAGAAGGCCAGTCGTATCCCAATCAAGACGACCAACAGGATAGATACGTTCCTTAACGTGGGGCATTAGATCAATAACCGTCTTACGGTTTTTCTCATCAGATACTGAAGAAATAACCCCACGTGGTTTATTAAGAAGGTAGTATACCTTTTCTTCATTATAAATTGGGCTTCCATTTACCTCGACAATGTCTCCATTTTTGACAATTGTTGCCAATTCCATAACGGTCTTACCGTTTAAAGTCACACGGCCTTCTTTAATCAATTCCTCAGCTTTACGACGACTAGCCACACCAGCGTGGGCGATATATTTATTAATTCGCATTCTTTTTTCTACAGCTTCAGCTGTATCCTTTCTACCTAGCATCTCTGCTATGTTTCTTAATTTTTAATGATTAGTTTCAACAAGGTTTACTCTTAATTGTCCAAATCCTCAAGATCTTCTGGAGCATCTTCCCTAAATAGGCTCGTTTCTTGCTCTTCAAGTTCTAGTTGATCAATGGCCACAAGTTCGTCTAAACTGTTAATTCCTATATAATCCAAGAAATAATCAGTTGTCGCATATAGGTTGGGACGACCCACAGCATCCTTTTTACCAGCCTCTCGAATGAGACCAAAAGCCTGAAGCTTGGCAATAGCGCCACTGGAATTGACACCTCGAATGTCATCAACTTCAGCGCGAGTAATGGGCTGTTTATAAGCAACTATAGAAAGTACCTCGAGACTCGCTCGGGATAGACTTTGGTTGATTGGCGTTTTGGAATAGTCACGCAGAAGACATGCAAAATCAGGCTTAGTCACGATCTTATAGGTATTTGACGATTCCAATAAACAAAGTGCTGTGTCCTCATCTGCCTCATACTTGGCTTGCAATTTTTCTAAGGACTGAGTCAGTCCCGTCACTGGTATTTCCAAGAGCTGTGCCATAGTCCTTAGACTAAGACCATCTTCACCAGCTACAAAAAGTAGGGCTTCTAATCGTGCTAAGTGACTACTCATTCGTCCATTCCTTTCTTAGAGTAATTGTTCCAAAAATTGTTTCCTGCTGTACCGAGATTCGATGTATCTTAATTAATTCAAGAGTTGCCAAAAAGAGTGTAATCACTTGATTCATATCCTTAGCATCTGAAAAAAGCTCATCTAAAAACAATTTATTTTTCGCACTAAAGGCCTCCTCAATGATTAACATCATGTCTTCAATCTTATAATCATCACGTGCAATAGTCGTGTGGCTTCGACGAATTTCTTCTTGCTTTTCAGCCATGATTTTTGAAAAAGCCAAGAAAATATCTTGAATCGTCTTATCCTGATTCAGCGTCACATCTTCATAAACTAATTCTACTTTTGGTTTTGAAAAATACTGAGCTCGCACTTCATGCTTCTTAGCCAACACTTGACTAGCTGCTTTGAAGTGTGCATATTCTTCTAGCTGACTCAAGAGCTCTAGTTCTGGATCATCCGCTTCAGGCTCATCCTCTACAACTGTCGGCAATAGTTTTCGACTCTTAATCAACATGAGCTGGCTAGCCATAAGCATATATTCCCCAGCAACCTCTAGCTTCATAGCTTGCAAGGTCGCCAAATAAGCCAAGTATTGCTCGATGACCTCAACAATGGGAACATCGTAAATGTCTACTTCATACTTAGAAATCAGATGGAGCAACAAATCCAGTGGCCCCTCAAAATCTTTTAACTTAATATCCATTAGGTTTTATAGTATTTCTCCAAGGTCACTGGACTTTTTAGCCCAAGTAAACGAGCAAGTTCAAAGGCGCCCGTTCCCTTTTCAATCTGTCTAAGGATATATTGCTGGCGCAAGACTTGGGCAGTTACCCCCGATAAGCCGCATCCACCAACATAAGATTGAATCTGCTTATACAGCCACTGACGGGTAAAAGCCTTACTCAAAATCAATCCCTGACTATTGTCATTTTTAATCCCAAATAAGAGCTCTTTCAAAGCTCCATCCAGTCTGAGAACACGCTTAGTACTTCCCTTAGCCACGGTTACAACACCAAAATCCAAGTCGATATCTTCCCATTTCAGCTCCAAGATTTCCGAAGGTAAGAGTCCTAACTCTAGAATAAACAGACAAGCCAGTTTACCGGGCCCTTCTTGTCCCTCATAGAGCGACGACAAATCAAAGATTTCTAACTCTTCTTGCTGAGAAGGGAGTGGTGCAGTCTCTGACAGTTTAAAAAACTCCTCTAGCTCACCCTTTTGATAAAGGTAAAGCAAAAACTGATTAACAGCCGAGCGCTTACGTTTTTGCACAGAAGGCTTCCACTCCTTGAGTTGATTTTCATAAAGCTTGAGACTGGTTTGATCTACTCGTCCTGGAAGACAGTTTACAAACTGTTTAAGATCATAAGCATAAGCTTGTTTTGAGCTATCAGAAATGGTCTTCCTAGCTAGAAAATCAGTTATCTGAGTTGTCAGTTGTTTTTGGAATGATGATATAGTCATGTGTAAAGTCATGTAAGAGGCTATTAACTGCCTTGAGAATTGATTTTCGTGTAATAATTCCTTTAAAAATACCTTGGCTGTCAACTACTGCAAGGAAAGGATTATCAACCAGCTTATGCATTACCTCACTTAGATTAGCATCATCTTTCACTGTTGCCACAAAATCTGAAGTCATCGGTCCGATATCGCGATTAACCATCTCCCACTCTTGCAAGTTATGTTCATCTTGGTAACGCTTGATATCCGCCAAAGATACTGTCCCAAGATAATGCTTGTCCTTAGTCAAAACGGGCACACGTGAATAACCATTGCTTGTCAAAAGCAAAACCACATGATCAGCGTTATGGCTATCAATAAAAATAGTAACTTGATCTGATGGGATCAAATAGTTGTCTAAATGAGCCAACAAAAAATCTTCAAATTCTTTAGCAATCATCGTTCAAATTCCTGTGTAAGTTCTGAATAAAGTTCATGGTCACGTGTATAATATTCCACACGAATCTTTGCATCGTTTATAATCACCTTAGCATAGAGTTTCTCATGGATTGGGCCACGTGGCTGTGAAATAGAACCTGGATTGATATACACTGTCTTACCGTTTCGCCAAGCTGCTGCCACATGTAAATGCCCATATAGACAGATATCAGCATCCTCTTGTTGTGCCCAAAGATCCAACTTGTCCCAGGTAAAATTAATCCCAAAGAGATGACCATGCGTTTGCGCAATAATCACATCACCAAGTTTCACGACCAAACGTTCTGGATAACCTGAATCATAGTCACAGTTACCACGAACCACATGGATACCTTCCCAAACAGAATCACTTGATTCTAACTCAGAATCTCCATTATGGAAAATGGCATCTACCTTCCCTTGATAACGTTTTTTTATGTCTACTACAATATCACGTTCTCCATGGGAGTCGCTCATTACGATTATTGTTTGTTCTGCCATGCTGGGAATACCTCCATAAGTTTCTTAACAGCTTGTCCACGGTGAGATTGTTCATTTTTTTCCTCTGTAGAAAGCTCTGCTGCTGTCCTACCCGTATTACCAACTAAGAAAAGGGGATCATAACCAAAACCATTGTCACCTTTAGGTTCTCGGCCAATATAACCTTTCCAGTCTGCATCAACAACCAAACTATCACGTCCAGGTGCTGCAACAACTAAGGTTGTATGGAACTGGGCAGAGCGTTTGCTATCATCAAGTACCATGGCAAGTTCATGCAGTAACTTAGCATTATTTTCAGCATCGGTAGCTTCTGGACCCGCAAAACGAGCAGACCACACACCTGGCAAACCTCCAAGAACATCTACCTGCAAACCTGAATCATCTGAAAGAACCATCTTCCCAGTTAATTTCGAAATAGTTTCCGCCTTCAAGCGTGCATTTTCTTCAAAGGTCATACCAGTTTCAGCAACCTCAGGAAGATCTGGATAATCATTAAGATTTTCTACCTTAATACCAAGCTTTCCAAAGAGTTTCCGAAACTCCTTGGTTTTTCCTTCGTTGCGTGTCGCAATCAATAAAACATCACCAAAATCTGATTTATTATCAGAACCAAAGAAATCATCCAAGGAGACACCTTCTCTAGGTACGTGGACATAGAGAAGCTTATCCCCCTCACTTACAAGCAAAGTTCCTTGATGTTGCGTAACGACCAAGTCTCGACCAAGCTCCTCTTTCAAACAATCCAAAATAAAAGACACTAAGCGAAGATCCGAAGAGTGTTTAACAACATGTAACTGAAAACCACTAACATCCAAGGTGTTAGTCAAGCCCTGAAAAAAGTCAACATATTGTTCATAGGCCTCATCATCACCAAAACATGTCAAGTGATTATAGCTTCCAAAACTAGCCAAGTACCAGTCTTGATCATCCTTATATTCAAAAATTGATTTAGTCATTTTCTAACTCCTTATCCAAATCTACATGTTGGACAGTAACTTCCTCACCCAGCCACTGCTCAGAAATTTCTTTAAAACCAAGCACACTAGCTGTGGTGTAGTATTCTTCCGTCTTGTCTTTGACCTCACGACTACGGTTAATTTCAAAGTAATTGAGCAAGACAGAAACATCACGAACAGTTTCAGCTCCGCTATCAATTAATTTGACACTTGGCCCCATAACATTCTGAATAATCGGGCGTAAAAGTGGGTAGTGGGTGCAACCCAAAACCAAGGTATCTACCCTATCAACTAAAGGAGCCATGCTTTCATAGACAATCTTTTTAGCCACACTTGAATTAATTTCATTTGATTCAACAATTGGGGCAAAACGGGGACAGGACAAACTCAGGACATTCATTTGTGGTGCCAGACGCTTAATTTTTTGCTCATAGATATTAGACGAAATTGTCATAGGAGTACCAATGACACCAATTTGACCAGACCGGCTAGACTTAATGGCAGCACTAGAACCAGGCAAAACCACACCTAGTACTGGAATGTCCAAAGCCTCTTTAATTTCCTCCCAAACCACTGCTGTCGCCGTATTGCAAGCAATAACAATCATCTTTACGTCTTTAGTCAGGAGAAATTTAACCAACTGCCAGGTATACTCTCTGATTTGTCCTGCTGGTCTAGGGCCATATGGAGCCCTAGCAGAATCACCAATATAAACAATGGACTCGTGAGGCAACTGACGTTTAAGTTCACGTACTACCGTCAGGCCTCCGACACCAGAATCCAAAAATCCTATAGGTCGATTATCCATCTTGCCTCCTTATCCCCTTACATTACATGTAAAAAGCTGAGATTCACGTCCCAGCTCCCCACCATTATTTTTTCTTGCTATTTGCAAGTGCTTGTTTTTGTTGTTTAATAATCTGATTATATGTTTGACGCACTTTAGCTTCATTAGGCTTTTGGCCTGCTGCCGACATCATTGTACGAACAGCGTCCACATTCAAACGAGGATTTTCAGCTAATTCTTTCTCAATTTGTTTGCGGGAAAAATATGCGCCTCCGTAGAAGCCACCCAAAAGGGCTACAAAAACAAGAATAATCCAAAGGACGGTGTTCATAAATTTAATTCTCCTATAACGTTGATTTACCTTATATTATAGCAAAAATAGGCCTTACTGACAAATAAGACGTTAGTTTCTTAACGAGTCCGCAAAAAAATTACTTATCTAAAATACTGATGAAATGAGAGTTTCAGCTTCTTTTGCTTACAACTGCGAAATACTTGTAAGATTTCAGGGAAAAAATTAGGTTTTTATATAAGTCTTGAAATTATTATGTTTATATAAAGGGGCTTACTTATGCTAAAGGAAGCAACTATTTCCAAACAAAAAATTGTCAATGCATTTACTGAACTCTCAGAAGAGAGTTCACTCGAACAAATCAACACCACAGACATCATCAAAAAAGTAAGTCTCAGCAGACCAACCTTCTACTACTATTCAAATCAAGATAACTTGGTTGAAACTACCTTGTCTAAGATTTTAGATAAACTTTCAAGTATTCTGCAAAAGTATATGACCTATCAAAAAGGTGTTCTAACCGAAATGCTACGATATCTTAAGGAAAATCATAAGCTCTGTCGCACATTAATGACACATATTCCAAACATCAATGAATTGATTTGTGAGTTCATTATCGAGACCATCCTTAACTCTGATATTGAAAATGTCACAGAACTTATGGAAAGAAGCTATCATATTCCAGTCAAGTATTCTTCGGAAGTTTACGTCATTACCATTGTTACCATTTTGGCACTCTGGCTAAAGGAAGGCTGCATTGAATCTCCAGAAGGGACGGCCAATACACTTCTTGAAGCGGTTATTATTAAAGCAAAATAAGCTAGACCTCCTAGGTCTAGCCTTTTTTGTTAAATTTCAAAATCAAATCCGTCAAGTGTCGCAAAATAATCATTCATAGTCTCTGCACGACGAATCATTCGCGCTGTTCCATCTTCTTGATAGAGGATTTCTGCCGAACGAAGACGGCCATTATAGTTATAACCCATTGAAAAACCATGGGCACCAGTATCATGGATAACCAAGGTATCCCCAATACGAGCCTCAGGCAATTCACGGTTCTTAGCAAACTTGTCATTGTTTTCACAAAGCGAACCTGTGACATCAACCACTTGAATATCACCATTTGGATTAGTCATATTAGTAATGTGGTGGTAGGCATCGTACATTGCTGGGCGAAGCAAGTTAACTGCAGAAGCATCAACACCAACATAACGTCGATAAGTATCCTTAATATGGAGAACCTTAGTAACAAGGAGTCCGTGTGGCGCTGTCATGAAACGACCAAGTTCGGTGTAAATACTAATGTCCCCAAGATCATTTGGAACAAGGATTTCATCAAATTTAGTATGAACACCTTCACCGATAGCAGCAATATCGTTTTGCTTGTTCGCTGGCGTGTAGTCTACCCCAACACCACCTGATAAGTTGATAAAGTCAAGGCTGATACCAAGCTCATTCTTGATTTCTACAGCCAATTCAAAGAGTTGAGCAGCCAAGGTTGGATAGTACTCATTCGTTACTGTATTTGACGCCAAGAAGGCATGCAAACCGAATGATTTCACCCCTTTTTCTTTAAGGTAGGCATAACCTTTGAAAAGTTGCTCCTTAGTCATCCCAAATTTAGATTCTTCAGGATGATCCATAATATCTGTACCAAGTAAGAAGACACCACCTGGGTTAAAGCGTAAAGAAAGCGTTTCAGGAAGCCCTGCAGACTCTTCCAAGAAGAAAATATCTTCGTAAGCATCAAGGTTAATTATCGCATTGATATCACGCGCGTAAACAAATTCTTCTGCTCGTGTATCATTAGACGTAAAACTAATAGCAGTACTATCAAAACCAACTTTGTTACTCATGACAAGCTCTGTATCAGTCGCACAATCTACACCGCACCCTTCTTCCTTCAAGATTCTGAGAATTGCTGGATTAGGTGTTGCCTTTACAGCAAAGAATTCTTTAAAACCAGGATTCCATGAAAAGGCTGCATTAACTGCACGCGCTGTTTCACGAATACCTTTTTCATCGTAAAGGTGGAAAGGTGTTGGAAATTCTGCAGTGATTTGATCGAGTTTATCCGCCGTAATAAAGGGTGTTTTTGTCATTTTATTCTCCATTTTTTACAATAGTAACCTTATTATAGCATAAGAAAAGGCTTGAAATCCAAATTTCTAATAATCTCAAGGGATATTTCATAATACAATAGACGTGTCAACTTAATGAAATAATGGGAATTATGTATAAAAAAATATCTTTATTCTGGGGCGATTTCTCTAATAGCCGTTTTTACATTGTCAGCATGTGCCAAACCAAAACTCGATGCTAAGCTTTCTGTTAACGACATTATCTATATGTCTAGAAGAGCCCTCAAACTTAAAGATGATCAGACCTTGGTTGAAGCCTCACTCAAACGTGAGCAAATTTCTGAAGATATGAAAAATGAGCTAAAAACATCTACTAAACAATTTTACCTCAAAGATGAGGATGGTAAAAAAGTCACAGCAAGTAAGATTGACAAAGATGACCTACCTACTCTCCTCACCAAAAATAATAACGTAGAAAATGCTACAGATGACTTTGGAAAAGTTGAAGCTAATGACTACAAGACCAGTCTCTCTTTTTCGAAGTGAACAACGATTAAAAATATAAACTCTATTTTAAATCAAAAGATGGAAAGACAGAGGGGTAGACGGTTTCAACTAGTCCAAAAAATTTCGATGGTCAAACAACTACCAATGTTAAAAAAGATATTGATGCTTATTTTAACGCAGTTCTTCTAGGTGGAGAAAGTAAAAATTACAATAAATTTGTTTCTACTGACCTAGGCAAGGCTAAGAGTGAACTTAGTCAATATTTCTCAGATAGTCTTCAATATAGCTATGATTAAACTGATCATATCAAACCAACTGGAGATGAAATTCCAAAAGTTTTCGGATGGACTAAAACTTCTAACCGTGAACGGGGTAGTTACTCTGTTGACAACATTTTCGTTACTAAAGATAAGACGGAGTTTAACATTGACATGTCAACTATCAGTATGAGAGCTGCAGACGATGCATATGTGGCTAACCATCCAAGGCTTATTGACGATCTTAAAAACTACCTACAAAGCAATGGTGCTAACGCTGGAAATCGCGACCAATTGACTAGACAATACTGCATGGAAACTTATTTACCTAATTCAATCAAAAAAAGTAAGTCCATCAGTAGCATAGACAGACGAAATAAATATCTTTAAGGATTGCTCAGTTGAACTCACTAAGAAAGACGATAAGTAGGCCTTTTCCGATAAAGATGGCTAGGTCGAAAAATGAGATTACTATCTACTCTCCTACACCTATACAGGTCAACAAGAAACAATTACAAAAAACGTTAAACACAAAAAAATCAGCCGAACGGCTGATTTTTTTTAACTAGTCACGCCTCGCAAAGATTCGCAAGATATTCAAGAACAAGTTAATAAAATCCAAGTAAAGACTAAGCGCCATAGAAATCGCCCATCCATCTGTGACTTGACCATTAGTACTATAATAAACCTTTTTAATTAACTGATTGTCATAAGCAATTAAACCAGAGAAAATGAGAACTGATACAATACTAATCACAAAACTCATCGTGCTACTTGCAAAGAAAATATTAACTAAGCTAGCAACAATGATTCCAATCAAAGCTGCCATAAGAAATTTGACCATTCCTGACAAGTCACGCTTAATAGAAACTCCGATAAGTGCCATGACAAAGAAGACAATGGCAGTACTTAGGAAAGCTTGGAAAACAATAGCTTGCGTATATTGAACGATGATAAAACTAAGTGTAAAGCCATTCAGAGCGGAATAAACTAAGAATAAAGGCAGAGCCGCAGGCGTATTTCTTCTTGCAGCACCACTAGCCAAAAAAACCAAGGCTAACTCAACAAAAATAGCTGCCATATAGATCCAAGAATAATTCATGAGAATGTTGACAAAAAGATGAGAGAGAGGGAATAACATCAGATAAGAAATGACTGCTGAAAGCCCTACCCCAATACCAACAAGGCCATAAATCTTCCCGAAAAAGCGATTTAATCCTGCATCACTAGTTGTATAAATTGCATTTGATTTCATAAATATCTCCTGAGTTTAATAAATTAATTGTGGCTACTTTGTAGAGTATTGCGACGGAAAAAACTTACTATTTTTAATGCGATTTCGTAAAGGTGTCACTGCTTCTTTAACAGCCCAGTACTTATCCACCATGGTAACGATATAAGATTCCTTATACTTCGGCGGTGCAATAGTTGCTCCCCACATATGTTTGAGGATGATATCCTCTTCTTTTTTGTTTAAATTAATAAGCTTTCTAGCATTACGAACAGCAATCCGTGGGTGCACCCAAGCATGACTCTTATTAAATTTGGTTACTCGCCAATCATAATAGAAAAAATCATGCAAGAGACCACCTCGGGCAGTGCTCTCAGCATCCCAACCTAATTTTTTAGCAATCTTGTAGCTGGTGTAACTAACATTAACCGAGTGTTCCAAACGTGTCGAATGATAATGTTGGACAATCCCATCCAATTTTTGAAAACGTGGGTGTGAAATCAAATGTCCAACAACTTCCATGAATTCTTTATCATCTTCTGGTCGATTCATAATAATACCTCATGAATGTTTCTAATACTTCTTCATTATATCACTAGAGCTTAAATTTATCTTAAAAGGCGAATGTTTCTCAATAAAATCATCCTTAGGACCTAGAGACTAAACATGAGAATCCCTGCAGCAACAGCAACATTAAGACTCTCTGCCTGGCCTGGCATGTTAATATGTACCAGTTGATTAGCGGACTCAGCCATTTCCTTACTGATTCCCTGACCTTCATTTCCCATCACTAGGGCAAAATTACCGTCTGTCTTAACTGCTTTATAGTCAACGGAAACCTCTGAGAGAGTCGTTGCCAAGACTGGTAAATCTTGTTTTTTACAAGTTTCAACCATCTCAAGAATTGGTCCACGGTAGATTGGCAGATGAAAATGACTTCCCTGCATAGAACGTAAGGTCTTCTGATTATAAATATCAGCGGATTTATCTGATAAAAAGACCCCATCATAATCTGCAGCATCTGCTGTTCGAATCATTGTCCCAACATTACCAGGATCCTGAACATCCTCCAATAGCAGATACTTCCCTGAAAGAGGGTCTGGCAAAGCTTGAGTTTGTTTAGCAACTTCTGCAACAATCCCTTGAGGCGTCTGAGTTTCACAGAGCTCCTTAAGAACCTCCGGACTAACCAACTTAACCTTAGACATATTAGCTACACGGTCAGCCATCTCCTCAAGCACAAAAATTTGAAGAATATGCGCACCACTTGCCTTTGCTTCCTCGAAGAGATGCCATCCTTCTATAAGATAACTGGTTTTACGGTGCTTGCGTTGCAACAATTTTCTAGCAGTCTTGATACTAGCATTTTGCTTTGATTGAATGACTTCCATACACTCATTGTAGCAGAAATTCCTTGATAAATCTAGGACTTGACCGACTTTATAGTAAGGATTATACTGAAAGAAAGAATTTTCAAAAGGAGGTCATGGCCCATGCAAAAAGTAAGATTATTAGTCTCAGGAAGAGTCCAAGGTGTTGGTTTTCGTTATTCAACCTATGCATTAGCACTCGAAATTGGAGATATTTACGGTCGAGTCTGGAACAACGATAATGGAACTGTTGAAATTCTAGCGCAATCAGATAAACCTGCTAAGTTAGCTAAGTTTATCCAAGAAGTTCGAAAAGGACCTTCAAAATGGTCTAATGTAACCTATGTTGATGTAACCATGGCTAACTTCTCAAATTACAGTGATTTTCGCATGGCGAATTAAGATGATGCCTCCGTTTTTAGCTTGTTCTCTTCCTTAAAAAAGGGTAAAATAGACAAGTATAACTAAAAAACAAAAGGAATGATATTGTGAATAAAATTCAAAAACGTCTAGCCCTTATGGGGCTTGCTGCCAGCATGCTTCTCTTCCTATCAGGATGTGTGAGCCTTGATAAGTCTGGTAATCCCACTGGCTGGGTCTGGAACCTACTTGGTCGTCCTATGAGCCACGTCATCACCTACTTCGCAAACAATCTTGGTCTGGGATTTGGTCTTGGTATTATCTTCGTAACTATCATTGTTCGTTCGATTATATTACCACTTGGTCTTCACCAATCTCGTAGTGCAGCCTACCAATCAGCAAAACGTGAGTACCTAGCCCCTATCTTGGAACCAATAAACGAACGTTTGCGTAACGCTAAAACTCAAGAAGAAAAAATGGCTGCTCAATCTGAACTCATGCAAGCTCAACGTGAAAACGGTCTTAGCTTGATGGGCGGTATTGGCTGTCTTCCTCTATTGATTCAGTTTCCATTCTTCTCAGCGCTTTACTATGCAGCACGTTACACTCCTGGTGTACTCAAGGATGACTTCCTCTGGTTTAACCTCGGTCATCGTGACTTCCCATTGATTATCATCATTGCCGCTCTTTACTATTTCCAATCTTGGTTGTCTATTCAACAAGTTCCTGAGGAGCAACGTAAGCAAATGGCGGCAACTATGTACAGCATGCCAATCATGATGATTTTCTTTGGTATTAGCTCACCTGCAGCCGTAATCCTTTACTGGTTAGTTGGTGGTATCTTCTCTATTATCCAGCAGTTGATTACTAACTATATCATCAAACCTCGCTTAAAAGAGAAAGTTGCTGAAGAGTTCAAAAAGAATCCTCCAAAAGCCCCTCGTACAACACCAAACAAGCGTAAAGATGTTACTCCAAAAAATACCCAAGCAATTGCAAATAAAGCCAAAAAAAACCGTAACGCTGGTAAGCAAAATCGTAAATAAGCTACAAAAACACTCTTGGAAGAGCATACTGATTCCAAAAAGTTAGACAATTAATTTACACAAAGGACTTAGTTCTGTATTGCACAGAAATAAGTCCTTTTAGTTTTACCTTGATTAGTTTGTTATTGTAATAATCAATATAGTCTACAATAGCTTGTTCCAATTGCTCAAGTGAGTGAAACGTCTTCTCGTAACCATAAAACATCTCAGGCTTAAGAATGCCAAAGAAGGACTTCATCATACCATTGTCTAGACTATTTCCCTTACGTGACATGGACGGTTGGATTCCTTTACCCTCTAAAAAATGATGATAGAAATCATGTTGACATTGCCATCCCTGGTCACTATGGAGAATTGTATTTTCGTAATGCTCCTCTGTAAAAGCTTGTTCTAGCATAGCTTTCACTTGTACTAAATTCGGCGACCTAGAAAGATTATAAGCGACGATTTCACTATTGAAGCCATCTAATACTGGTGATAAATAGAGCTTTTGGCTGCTTGCTGGAATTGCAAACTCTGTCACATCCGTATAACACTTTTCCATTGGTTTAGAGCTTTCAAATTGACGTTGAATAGGTTATCTGCTTTCTTGCCAACTTCTCCTTGGTATGAAGAATACTTGCGTTTACGCCCCATTTTAGGTACTCTTCCTCTTGTCTTCTCAATTCATATATTTGAACTTTATCTTCATAAGCTAATTTCATAATAAAACACCCCAAAAGGTAGATTGTTTCTGTCTAACTTTTGGGGTTTAGTTCAAAAAACTTCAAGAGTGTTTTCTTATAGATAAACTAAGACTAACCTAGCTCCTATTATCTCTGGTAACTAAAAAAGGAGTGAGACAGAACAAATGTTCTGCCTCACTCCCACAAGGATCAAAAAGCTACTACACCATGTAGGTATTTCGATGTTTATTCAAATGCTAGACAATTTTGTCCTAACATTTGCTTAGGATGTTTTTTCTACACTAAGGATTTCAACAGAGTAGCTACCTGCTGGTGATTCGATAGCTACTTTATCTCCAACTTTCTTACCAATCAAGGCTTGAGCAATTGGGCTTTCATTTGAAATTTTACCTGAGAAAATATCAGCACCGGCTGCACCAACGATATGGTAAGTATCTTTGTCGCTTGTACCAACTTCTTGCACAACAACTGTTTTACCAATCGCAACTTCGTCATTAGCAACAGCATCACTATCAACGATTTCTGCGTAACGAATCTTTGTTTCAAGAATTTGAATTTGACCTTCAACAAAGGCTTGCTCATCTTTAGCCGCCTCATACTCAGAGTTTTCTGAAAGGTCACCATAAGAACGGGCAATCTTGATGCGTTCTACAACTTCCGGACGATGTACGAGTTTGTACTCCTCCAATTCTGCTTCAAGTTGTTTTTTTTCTGCTAGGGTCATTACATATGTTTTTTCTGCCATTTTCTTCTCTTTCCTATTTTTTTAGCCAGTTGGTTTGAAATCAAACTCAGTAGTCAGTTACTGAATTTTAATTAACCAATCAGACTATTTATCTTTTAGTTTGCTATTAATATAAGATTCAACATTATGCTGGTGCTCTTCATAGCTCTCAGCAAAATAGACATTACCAGTTGATACATCCGCAACCAAGTACATGTACTTGGTAGAAGATGGATTGATAACCGCTTCTATTGCCGATAGACTAGGACTATCTACAGGACCAGGCATCAACCCTTTATGAACATAATCATTATAAGGGGAGTCAATATTCGTATCAATCGTTGCATCTTCTTTCAAGGTCGTTTCTTGACCAAGTTTTCCAAGAGCATAAAGAACCGCGATATTACTTTGCAGGGCCATGTCTGAATTAAGACGATTATAGAAAACGCTAGCAATGTTTTTACGGTCATCATCAGTTGCTCCCTCTTTTTCAACAAGAGAAGCTAGAGTCAAGATTTCATTAACGTTGTGGTTACTTGATGAAATTGTTGCATAGTATGGTGATAGGTGGGTGTCCATCGTAGATAGCATTTCCTCTGCCAAAGATTCCACCGTCGTATCGTCATGAATATTATAAGTCGCTGGAAACAGATACCCCTCTAGGACATACTTAGCATCTGTAGAATTCGGAAGGTTTGCCAACAAGGTTGGGTACTTCGCTTTCATCTTAGTAATGAAAGCATCATCCTTCATAAGTTTCAAGAAGTCTTTTTCCTTAAGTCCAGTAGATGAATGTTTACCTTTTTTAGCTGATGAATTAACTTCAACCGCCTTGGCGATTTTCTCAATGGTGTATCCTTCTTTAACCAAGACTGTACCCAGAGATGGTTCCTGAGGCTTATCACTTCCTTTTTTCTGAAGTGCCTCAATAATTTCATCCATAGTCATACTAGGCTGAAGGTTATAGTAACCACTTTTTAGATTTGAAATGTTCTTAAACTTGGTATAGTAATTAAAGACTTTACCAGATTTAATGACACCAGCTGATTCCAACAACTGACCGATGTAACTGCTACCTGAATTTTCAGGAATTTCAACACTAATAAACTTAGTCGACTTGACATCTTTTGCACCAACTGCATCACTAACATATCGATAACCAAAGAATCCAGCTAATGATAAGATAAGAATCAAGAAGACAATGATGTTTCTTGCAACTCGTCCTGCACGACGATTATTTTTATTGAGTTTTTGATTTCGGTTGGAGCGTGAAATCGGTTCTTCGTTGATGATTCCGTCCTGTTTAACATCTTTTGGCGAAGACTTTTTCTTCTTCACTTTCTTACGTTTCTTTTTGTTAGATTTTTCAGAGGCTGCTGCTAAAGCAATACTCTCATCACCCTCATTGCCATCAGTTACTAGATCTGACTGAACTCTTACTGGTTCAGAGTGATTACTTACTGTATGATGTTCCCGCAAAAATGCTTCTTTTTGACGTTCTGATGTCATCTTGGACACCAATTCTTTAGGATTCGTGTAGATAGCTTCTTTAGCCTTAGCTTCAATAAGCTCCTTAGCAACATCTGCAGGAATATATTTTTCCTCTGATTCCGCGTTAAGACTAGTTTCCCAAACTGGACGTTTAAAACGACGTTTCAATATTTCAGTCTCCTGAGGAATACTTAAATTTTTCTCCTTATCAACTTGCTCTTTAGGACTTGATATTACGTTTGAATGGACATCAGGGGCTGAAGAATCAGCTTGAGAATTAGAAGACAAGTCAACACTATATTGAAAATCTCGAACCGTCTCAGAAGTCATAGTTTTAGCTATAGCACTATGAGCAACAGAATGAGAACTCAAATTTTGGTTACTTACTTTATTTGACGCTGATCCAGAATCTATTGCATGGCTATCAGCTGACATTGAAAGTGGTGTCTCGGGAACAGCTGCACTTTTTTTATGCTCCTCCTCACGAAGAGAACGGAGCCGTGTCGCTTCTTGTAAATCTCGAAGAATCTGATTTTTAAAGCTTAGGCTATCTTCAGCAGATTCCGAGTATTCATTATGCTTGTCCGTCAAGGCATACCTCCTCTATAGTAACAAACGCCATTATATCTTAAAAAACCAGTTAATGCAAATCAATTGGTTCTTTGTCACAGTAACGTAACACTGGTATTACTAGCCTTCTGGGTTCTCCCAGACCATATTATACCAAATACTATCGCCATGGTTTGATTTGGACTCACCTTCGTCAATGAAACCATTCATCTCATAGTAGGTAATCAGGTAATCATGACAAGTCAAGCTAATCCCTTGACGTTTTTGAGCAATAGCCAGGTCTTTAAAAGCTGCAATCAAGGATGTTCCAACACCTTGCCTTTTAAAGTCTTTGGAGATAGATAAACTAGTAACCGCGATATAGCCTCCTTGACTAGCATTAGGAGTTACCTTGTAGAACAAGTCATCTGTAAGATATCGTTCCGAAATCACAGGTCCTTCGATATAATCAGCTACAGTGCCATCAATTTCAGCAATTAGGAAAGTATCGCAAATTGTCTCTAAACGCTCTGCAAGAGCCTCTGGTGTAGCAGCCTCTTCAGGCGAAAAATTTATCTTGTTCTATACGAACAACATCAGTCCAATCATTCGTTCTAGCGTGTCGAATAATCATCTAAGATTCCTTTCTATCCAAGAGAAAGAGCCGAGCGAAATCGCTACAGCCCTTAATATATTACATGTGGGTTTGCAAGCTTGCTAGGAGCTCTTCAAATGAACGTTCATAAAGTTGGATGTCCCCAGCTCCCATAAAGACATAGACAGCATTGTCATGGTCAAGGAGAGGTGAAACATTCTCAACTGTAACCACTTTGGCAGGTTTATTGATCTTAGCGGCAAGATCTTCAACCTTTACATCACCGTGGTCAACTTCACGCGCAGAACCATAAATTTGTGCCAGATAGACAGCATCCGCTTCATTTAAAGCCTCAGCAAAGTCATCAAGAAGAGCAATGGTACGGGTAAAAGTATGTGGTTGAAAAATAGCAACGATCTCTTTAGATGGGTACTTTTGACGTGCTGCATCTAGTGTTGCAATAATTTCAGTTGGGTGGTGAGCAAAGTCATCGATGATAACAGTATCACTAATAATTTTCTCTGTGAAACGACGTTTAACCCCTGAGAAAGTTTTTAGATGTTCAGCAACTAAGGCCATGTCAAAACCAGCTACATACAAGTTAGCAATAACCGCAGTTGCATTCAAGATATTGTGACGACCATAAGCTGGTACATGGAATTCCCCTATGATTTGTCCATCATGCTTCACCTTGAAGTTAGACCCCGTGGTTGTACGAATAATATCTGTTGCCATGAAGTCATCATTTTCTTCAAATCCATAATAATAGATTGGTGCATTGGATGTAATTTTACGGAGGTTAGAATCCTCACCGTAAACAAAGAGCCCTTTTTGTACTTGCTTTGCATAATCATCGAATGCTGAGAAAACATCATCAATACTTGTAAAGTAATCTGGATGGTCAAAGTCAATGTTAGTGATAATTGAGTAAGCAGGATGGTACGGCATGAAATGACGTTCATATTCATCTGCTTCAAAGACAAAGTATTGCGCATTGGCAGAACCACGTCCTGTTCCATCACCGATAAGGTATGACGTATCTGTGATGTTTTTCATAGAGTGTGACAAGAGTCCTGTCGTAGAGGTCTTACCATGTGCACCAGCCACACCAAAGCTAGTGAACTGATTCATGAAATGACCCAAAAATTCATGGTAACGCTTGAACTTATAACCATTTTTAATGGCATAAGCAATTTCAACGTTGTTATCTTCACGAAAAGCATTCCCAGCAATCAATTCAACATCTTCAGTGATGTTTTTTTCATCGAAAGGAAGGATTGGAATGCCCGCTTGCTCAAGACCACGTTGAGTGAAGTAGTATTTTTCCACATCGGAACCTTGAACCTTGTGTCCCATTTGATGGAGCATCAAAGCCAAAGCCGACATACCAGATCCTTTAATTCCAATAAAATGATAAGTTTTTGACATAGTTTCTCCTTGCAATCAAACTGCGATTAATTTGCATCTTCTAAATGCGTCAAATTTAGTTCTTGAGCAATTCGGTGTTCACGGTGAATTTGACGTTCTGTGTAATTATAAACCTGGCTACGTTTCAAGAAGTCATAGCTATTTTTCTTGACGTTCTTACGAGATGGATTACTAGGTTGTTGATAAGTTGGAGCCACTTCTGCCAAGATATAAGTATCTTGTTTCAGACGATTTGCCAAGTGATGGATTTTTGAGTGTTTACCATTTGGTGCTAATGTTCTCTTAATAGCACTTACAGGAGCTCCCAAGATAGACGCCATCACTGGCTCCTTATCCGTCGTTACAGCAACTGCCTCAACAGTAGCCTCAAAGCTTGGCTTATTTTCTACCTTAGGCTTAGCAGCTAGTGAACGGATATTCGTAGATTTAGTTGATTGAGCTTCTTGGCGTAGGTATTTTTGGCGTTTATCACGTACGTCACGCTTCGCCTTTTCACGGGCTTCTTCAGCATAAGTCATTCCATCCTCTTGTGTTTCAGCTCGGTCTGGAGCCTGCTTACGTTTATGAGGCTTAGCTGACAAGAAATCATGGTTCAGAAAGAAATCGTTATAGTCCTTATCCTGATAAGGACCACGGATATTAGTGATTAAATCTTCATTTTCGTATAAACGCATAGAGATAGGTTCTTGCAAGCAAGATTCTCCGTCCGGAATCAACGGAAATTGTCGTCTTTGGCGATGCATAAAAGACTTCCTTTCGTTTTCGAGATGATGCGTATCTTAATATAAACAATCGGGAATGGGGAGATACGTCTTGCAATATTCTATTATATCCTAATTCAAAAGATTTGCCTAGTGTCATTTTTATATCTTAGTATTCCAATATTAAATATAACAGATTAAGATATTGCAATACCAAGAATTTCTTTAATATCCTCAACTGTCATGCTAGCACAGCTTTCATTGCCATCTAATACTGTTGTAACGAGATTTTTCTTACCTTCTTGAAGCTCAAGAATCTTCTCTTCGATAGTACCTCTTGTAATCAAACGGAAAACTTCGACATTTTGTTTCTGACCTATACGATGAGCACGACTAATAGCCTGCATTTCCACCGCTGGATTCCACCAAAGGTCAATCAGAATAACTGTATCAGCACCAGTCAAGTTGAGTCCTACCCCCCCTGCTTTTAAAGAAATCAAAAAGGCATCTCGACTCCCCTGATTGAAGGCTCTGGTCATCTCATGACGACTATCAGATGGGGTCGACCCTGTTAGCTTATAAGAGGAAATACCTAACTCTTGTAAAAGTTCCTCTGTAATATCTAACATCCCACGAAATTGTGAAAAAATAAGGACACGATGGTCTGATTCCTTAATTTGACTAAGTAGGTCTCTAAGACTATCTAATTTCCCACTATCACCAGCGTAATCCATAAAGAGGGCTGGCGTGTCACAGATTTGGCGTAAGCGGGTAATTCCTGACAAGATTTCCACCTTACGACGATTAATTTCCTGATCACTTGCTGAAATTAAACCTTGTTGCATCTGTTGCAATTGTGCTAAATAAATAGCCTTTTGACTATCCGACAATTCACTTTGGTGCGTAATTTCAATCAGGTCCGGTAAATCAGGAAGAACCTCATCTTTTTTACGTCTAAGAATAAATGGAGTAATGTACCGGGCCACTTCCATAGGTGTTAGCTTAAGAAAAGTTTTCTTAGCTGGTAAAAGCCCCGGTAAAACAATCTGGAAAATAGACCAAATCTCCAACAAATGATTTTCAATAGGCGTTCCAGATAGAGCTAGGCAATGCGGAACAGAAAAATCACGTAAATATTGAGCAATCTTCGTCTGAGTATTCTTCATGACCTGTGCCTCATCTAGAATGAGATAATCATACTGACCAGCCTTATAAACATCAAAATCCTGACGGAATGAAGCATAGCTAGTAATAATAATCTGATGGTCTTCTGCAATGATCTCATCACGTTTTGGCTTAAGTCCATAAGAAACTGCTACATCTAACTGAGGAGCAAATTTTTTAAATTCATCCTGCCAATTGTAAATTAAACTCGATGGCGATAGAACCAAGACTCGTTGTCCATCCTCTAAATGTGCAGAAAGATAAGCAATGGTCTGTAAAGTTTTCCCCAACCCCATATCGTCGGCTAAAATACCACCAAAACCATAGTGATGCAACATTGATAGCCATTGAACTCCTCTTTCTTGGTAAGGACGAAGGTTAACTTCTACATGATAGGATGGCAGGTCGAACGTTTCCGGTTTTCTCAAATGTTGCGCTAGCTGTTGAAAATCTTCTGAAAAACGAACAGAATCATTTTCTGAAAGAGAGTCCATCAATTGATAGGCGGCTAATTGATGGAGTTCTAGATGCCCTTCCCCCGAATAACGGGCCCTCAAAGTTCTTAGACTCTCACTGATACGTTGTGTCCCCTCATCAAAGACAATCAACTGACCACTACGATTAACAAAGTAGGGCGCTCTGTCCATCAAAGCTTCTAAAGCATGATCCACATCCCCATCATCGAGACTTGAAAAATCAAACGAAATATCTAATAGATTTCCTTGACGCTCTACCTGAATTTGTGGACTCTGTTCAACACGTAAGTCACGCAACTCCTGTCCAATAAGAACTGGCCCTGCATTTTCAAAAGCTGGTAGAGTATTTATAAAAAAATCATAGAGCTCTTGATTGCTATTTAAGCGTTTAGATGACTGAAAATCAGGGGTAAATCCATGTTTAACCATCAAACGAAAAATAGCCTGTTCATTACGATAGTTACTAGTAAAGCCTAAATGACTTAACTCATAACGATTATCCACAACATATCCATCAAAATCAAAAGCCAATGTGAGCACAACCTCGCGTTCACCTTTCAAATCAAAGCGAAATCTCGGGGTGAAATCTTTGATATTAAACGCTTTTGGGGCTTTAACCGGTCCCATAGTCTTAAAATCAGAAAGACTAGCAGCTAAGATAGCTTGTTCTTCTAGATTAAAACTGACATGTTTATTCAAATTACTTCCGATAGGGAGAGAACGTAAGCCAAGCAAAATTTTTTGCTGTTTTCTATTAAGACGATAGAAAACACCCTGATAAAAGATAATACGATTATTAAAAAATGTTTGGCTATTTTTCTCAGCAACAGTCAATTCAATCATTTTGGGCTCGACACAAATATCAAACGAGAAAAGATTGGCTTTAGCAGTCAAGTCCTCTACCAAAAAGCTGCGATATTCAATACCTTCCCATTCAAACCTGAAGCCATCCAAATCTTGCATCAACCTCAATCCCTCCTCAAAAAAACCATAGGGGAGACTAAGGTGTCGTGCATTATTCGGTAAAATAAAGGTTAAATTTGTTTTGGCTTCATCTGGAATCATCCGTCCTAAAAAGTCTAAAAATGCTTGTGAAGCCTGGTCGAACTGAATGAGTGATAGAGGTTCATAGTAATTCTTACCTATCTGATAATAGCCTTCAGTCTCTATAAGCTTGAGGAAGGCTGGGATATCTCGAACAACGTAAGAACGTTCGTCCGGTAAGCGACGTAAACGTAAACTCCACCAAATCTCTGAACCAAAGGTAGATTCCTCTCCCTCTACCGTGAGGCTATATCTAACTGTATCATCCTCATTCAGAGAAAGGCTCTCTAAAAATAAACCACCAAAAGAACGCCCCCGCTCTTGGTCCTGGGCGGACTCTTGTTTCTCCTCTAATTTTGCTAAGAGACGCTGGCCCTCCTTAGCATTTTTTAGATAATACTCAACCGCTGCCAAATGGGAGCAATAGCCTTTTTGAGCGAAAAAATCACAGTCACACATGATTTCAGAATCATCGAGTGCATAAATTAAATGATGTTGGCCAACTGTCGTGTCCAACTGAGTTTCTGAGACCTGACTAATGGCAATTAAACCCTTTTCAAAAAGTTTAATCCCCTCATTACGGACTCTACCCGGCATCAATTTCGCCATAGTATTCACCCCTATCTTATCCCCCTATTATAGCACAAAACTCTTATAAACTCGGACTTCACCAAGATAAAACAAAAAAACACTCCCTAGGGAGTGTCGTCGATTTTTATTAATAATCAAGTTTATCTGAGTGACCTGAACCATTGCCTACAAAGTAACCTGTCTTACAGTTGATACTAAAGAGATAAGTTCCATCTGGAAGGTACATGTTGTAGTAACCATTTCCGTTGATGATGTTGACTGGCTCAAGGATAAAGTTATCTCCTGAGAAGTACCCACGTGAGTGAGATGTTGCAATAATCTTATCAAGAACACCATTAGCCCAAGTCCAAGCTGGATTACTTGTATCCGCTACTACGTTTGCATTATAAGGCACACGAGAGCGATCACGTTGAAGGATAGATGGATTGTAATTCATGATGCCACGTGTCACAACTGTTGAAGTTGCAGCTGTACCACTAGAAACTCCACCAGCCGTACCTGTTACACCTGAATTAGCTGCTCCAGATGTGTTATCTCCCGAAGGAGTAGCAGTATTAACACTTTCAGAAGCTGTCACTGCAGACGTTGCACTTGCAGCCTTACCCTTTTCTTCAAGCTGTGTTTTACCGCCCTTAATGACTTCTTGGATAATGCTATCAAGACTAGCATTGCCAGTATTTGTTACACGTTCTGAAAGATCATTAAAGTTTGCATCAGATTTAACTGAGATAGAGGCATTATAGCTACCGTCTACAAGAGCATCTGATTCATACTTACTATTGACTTTTTCAATAGCTTCGATTTGTTTCTTCAAGTTATCGTATTTGGTCTTAGCTGCATCATAATACTTGGTTTTTTCCAATTTTTTAAGTAGTTTTTCCAAGTCTGATAGCTTACCAAATTGATCATTAGCTAGTTTTGTTTGCTCATCATCTGTGAAGAAATTCTTATACATGTCTTCGAAGGCTTTATTATCAGAAGCTGATGCGCCCTTGCTTGATGATGATATCACTGCTGAAGAAGCAGTGCTTGTAGTTTTCGCAGATTGGCTATGTGTTACTTTATAAAGAGCATAGCTCCCACCAATTATAGCTAGAGCAAGAACCGTGAGAGCACCTATAACAACACCCTTACGGCGATAAACTGGAATATCACCATCAAAGACACCTTTATGAGATGGAGAAATAGACCCTGAAGAGATTTTATCTTCTGCTGATGGACGACTAACTGTCATAGACACTTTTGGTGTCGCTTTTGCTTCATCAGCTTTAACTCCTGTTACACCAGCAACTGTTGTGGCAATAGCTTCTGAGTCGATTGTTTCTGAGACTTCAACATCTTCCAACAGAGGTTTAGAGGCTTGTGGTTCAGAAGCCTTGTCATCAGCAGGTAAAGTACTTTCTGGTTTCGGATCATCAACATTGTCTACCATAGCAGTGTTATCAACTTGTTGATTAGTTGAGGTAGTCGTCGCAGCAAGGGCTTCACCAAGATCAAATTTTTCTGATTCTGACGTGATAAAACGATCAGCATTAGTTGATGTTATGATGGTTTCAGAGCTTTCACTTTCTGGTTTCACAGTGATTTCAGAGTCAACAGGAGCTCGAGTATCATCTGCCTTAGTTTCAGTTGTGCCAAAACCAGATGTAATAGGTGTTACTGTTTCGTCAGCAGTCGTTGAGTTAGTTGACTCATTAGCCAATGTTTGACCAATCAAACCTGAATCAGCAAATTCCTGACGTTGCTTTTGAATGAAGGCATCCAAGGGTGATGTATCGCCATCTGCTTCAATTTTCTTTGAGAATTTTTGTGAGGTAACTTCTTCACGATGTTGCTTAATATACTTATCCAAAATACTATCTGTTTCGGTTACACCAGCATTAATCTCAGCTTCTTTGCGGACAGCCTCACCGACTGTCATTTCCTTGGCATCTTGGAAATCTAACTCTTGGCTTTCTTCATAGCCATTTTGTGTTTTATCTTCTGACACGTTTAATTTACCTTTCTAGCCTCAGAACGGCGAACACGCTCTCCAAAATATTGATACAAATCAACGCGAAGTGTTCCGTTATAAAGCTTACGTTTTTTATCAGCTTTCATGCCGTATTTACTTTCAAATTGTTCATCACTGGTCAAGATAAACTTGCTCCACGTTTTAAGCGGCGCAAAAGTTTGACCCATTTCATTATACAAGATATCCACGGCCTTGTCATCCAACAAGCGCTCCCCATAAGGAGGATTTGAAATAATGACACCGTTTATTTTATCTGTTTTCAAGTCCTGTAAACGCATTTGTTTGAATTTAACAACATCTTCAAGACCAGCTTCGCGAGCATTAGCCTTAGCAATCTCAACCATACGGCTATCAATATCACACCCCATAATGTCTAATGCAACATCGTAATTTGCCTTGCTATCAGCTTCATCTCGTACTGACTGTACTAAATCTTTACCCACCCAATTCCATGCCTCAAAAGCAAAATCACGATTAAAACCTGGTGCAATATTCATTCCAATCATAGCAGCTTCAATACAGAAGGTCCCCGAACCACAAGTTGGGTCAATCAAAGGTTTGTCAGGATACCAGTTGCTAAGTTCAAGAATAGCAGCTGCCATATTTTCTTTAATAGGTGCCCCACCTTTATCAGTACGATAACCACGCTTAAAAAGACTAGCGCCTGTAGTATCAATTAAAATAGTAGCCTTATCCTTTAAGATAGAAACTTCAATCTTAAATTCCGCACCTGTTTCTTGAAGAGGCACTCCTTCCGGACGGTGGAAATACTTCTGTAGTTTTTTAACGACAGCTTTTTTAGAAATCGCCTGAACAGACGGCTCATTATGAAGCTTTGATTTAACACATTTAGCTTTTGAAATTGGGAACTTTGCACCTAAGGGAAGATAATTTTCCCAGTCCAAAGCAAAAACTCCCTGAAAAAGCTCCTCAAAAGTACGTGCTGGAAACTCACCCACCACAATCTTGATACGGTCTGCAGCTCTCAACCAAAGGTTAGTTTCAGCAATCGCACGAACATCACCCTGAAAACGCACCTTACCATTTTCAACCTGGGTCTCATACCCCAACTCACGTAGTTCACGTCCAACCACAGATTCAAGTCCGGCTGCAGCAGTTGCTACTAATGTAAATGTTTCTTTCATTGTCATCCTTTTACCTAATTATTACGAGTACAAATTTCCCTAAGCTATAGCTTATTATTCACTCTTGCCCTTAGATGGTAGACGCAAAAGAGACGATTCTTGCTAAAAGAAGGCTGAGACATGTGTCCCAGCCTCACCTATATGCAATTTTCTATAAGCCATGTTCTGTTCCAGAAGTGACTAGGTACCACTTCCTTCGATAATCATCTGTCTACTGCATAGCAGTCAGAATGGTCCGTTCGTTTCCGGCCATCCCATGCCCCTACCAAAGTTTGGGTTGCTAGCTTGAGGGGTTTACCGCGTTCCACTTTTTAGGTTTCCCTAAAAACTCCGTCACTGTGGCACTTTCAGAGCTACTAAAACCTATCCGCAGACTTAGCCAGTTCGCTCGCCGTAACTTGAAAATCAAGTCCCTAGGCTTATTGATTCGCCTAGCACAAACACTACTGGCATCACAGCCAGTGCTAGCATGGACTTTCCTCATGGAAGACTTGCAACCATGCGATTATCCGAAAATTGCACAAAACCAGTTTTATTCGACGATTTGTTTTCCAAAGACCTCTTTTTCCAAACGACTGATACGTTTTAAGATATCATAGTTTGAAGCCGAAGCAATATTGGCAGTGGCATGTGATGGTTCACTTGTCGAACTTGCATATGCGGGACGGCTTGCAGGAGCCGATGTTCCCTTAGCCTTCAGTTTTGCATTTTCTTCTTGCAATTCCTTAACTAGAGCAATGTAGACAGTGTAATCTTTGATCACATCATCTAGAAACTCATCAACTTCTGTTTTATCGTATCCACGTATGCTTGTTTTAAATTCTTGTTCGTAGATTTTCTTGGGCGTTAAATTAATCTTAGCCATTATTCTTCTCCAATACTTGTCTTATCTAACTTACTAATACTTTACAGTCTATTGTTTTCATGATACAGAAAAAAATATAAAAATGCAAGTTTAAAACGTAATTATATCCTATTCCGACATGACTTCATTGAGGTCATCAAAAGTCAATCGAAATAAGGGATAATCACTTGCTGCTATTATCATATTGTAAAAATATTTCAAATTTGTTTCATTTTCAGGCTCATAAAATAAATAAGCTTGGTCTGTATTATCGATGAGAAACTGATTAAATTGTTTGAACTGAGCTGGCGATTGATAAGCTGGAAAACTATACTTTACGAAATCAACTTGTTTAAAGGCTGCCAATTTTTCTTGGTTAGCTTCACTCCAATTCTGACCGTGTGTTTCAAATGGAAATAACGTCGCTAACCTCAAAGGGTAGTCTTTCTGAAGTTCCTTAGCCACTTCTAGCGCCCAAAATTCAAAACCAAGGTTCCCAGTAAAAATCATCCAATCCACACCTTCATCTAAAAAACGTTTAAGATCACGTTTGATTGCTTTCTTAATGATATTTACCTTAGGATCCTTGTCTTTAAAAACACCAAGTTCAAAGCTCTTATAGCCCGTTATGAGTAGTGATGTCATTTATTGTTTTCCTCGCTCATTTTATGGTATAATGAAATAGTCTTTATGCATATCTTATAAATAAGAAGGGAAAGAAATGGTAAACTATCCCCATCAGATATCTCGTAAGATAGCACAAGTACGTACTAAAAAATCTAATAGAGTTGACTTTGCCAATCGGGGGATGAACTTTGAATCTGCTATTAATGCGACTAATGATTACTATTTGTCGCGTGGCTTAGCCGTTATTCATAAGAAACCTACACCGGTTCAGATCGTCAAAGTCGATTATCCAAAACGCTCACGAGCAAAGATTGTAGAAGCTTACTTTAGGCAAGCCTCAACTACTGACTACTCTGGCGTTTACAAAGGATACTATATTGATTTTGAAGCCAAAGAGACACGGCAAAAGACATCTATGCCTATGAAAAACTTTCATGCGCATCAAATTAAGCACATGTCTCAGGTCATCAATCAAGATGGAATCTGCTTCGTGCTACTCCACTTTTCAACGCTTAAGGAAACCTACCTTCTGCCTGCCAAAGACTTAATCGCTTTTTATCAAATTGATAAGGGGACAAAATCAATGCCTCTTGATTATATCAAAAAAAGAGGTTATGCAATCGCAGAATCAGCTTATCCTCAAGTTCCTTATTTAGAGATCATTGAAAAATTATTAGGTGGTAACACATAATGGCTAAATTTAATTTCAGCAACTTTAAAGAATCACTTAACGGTTCAACTAAACGTGCTAAAAACACACAGGTTAAACATTCAGATTCTTCTCGCTATAGCAAAGGAAAACGCTCAGCTGCTTCAGATCAAAATTTAGGATGGCGTATTGCAAAATACGCTTTTATTGGACTACTCACTTTCTTTGTAATCTGTGTCATCGCTGGTGGTGGACTCTTTGCTTACTATGTTAGCAGTGTTCCTAAACTTACCGAGAACAAGTTGCAATCAACAAACTCAAGTAGGATTTACGATGGTAATGGTAGTCTTATTGCTGACTTGGGATCCGAAAAACGTGAAAGTGCATCAACAGGTGAGATTCCTATAATCCTAGTCAATGCAATTACCTCTATCGAGGATAAGCGTTTCTTTACCCATCGCGGCATTGACGTTTATCGTATTATGGGAGCCGCTATTAACAACCTTCGCCATAACAGCACTCAAGGGGGATCTACACTTGACCAACAGTTGATTAAGTTAGCCTACTTCTCAACTAATACCTCAGACCAAACCCTTAAACGTAAGTCACAAGAAATATGGTTATCTCTCCAAATGGAGCGTCAGTATACTAAACAAGAAATCTTGACCTTCTACGTTAATAAGGTTTATATGGGTAATGGTTACTACGGTATGAAGACCGCAGCTAAATCTTATTTTGGTAAAGAATTAGGTGACCTCTCAGTTGCCCAAGCAGCTCTTCTTGCTGGTATCCCACAAGCACCAACACAATATGATCCTTATGCTAATCCGGATGCTGCTAAAGAACGTCGCAACACTGTTCTTAATGAAATGTATGAAGACAAAAATATTTCTAAAGAGGAGTACGAGCAAGCTAAAGCAACGGATGTATCAGATGGTCTTCTTCCACTTACGAATAAAGCTAGCTACGAACCATACCTAGATAACTACATCAAACAAGTTATTGAACAAGTCTCTACCGAAGCCAATGCTGATATCTACTCAGCTGGGCTCGATGTCTATACAAATCTTGATCCTGATATTCAAAAATACATTTGGAATGTCTACAACTCAAATGATTATATTGCTTATCCTGATGACAAATTTCAAGTAGCTTCTACTATCATTGATGTTACCAATGGACATGTTGTTGCTCAATTGGGATCACGTCACCAAGACGAAAATATTGCCCTTGGTACAAACCAAGCTGTTCAAACTGACCGTGACTGGGGATCTACAATGAAACCTATCACCGATTACGCACCTGCTATTGAAAAAAGGGTATATACTAACACCGGTACTACCGTTTACGATACCCCTTATAATTTCCCTGGTACTTCAACTCCAGTTTACAACTGGGACCGCAAGTATTACGGAAGTATCTCTCTGACTTATGCGATTCAAAAATCACGTAACGTTCCTGCGGTTAAAGCGCTTCAAGCGACTGGCTTGGAGTATGCTCAATCCTTTTTGAAAGATTTAGGTATTGAGTACCCAGAGATGTTCTATTCAAACGCTATCTCATCTTCAACAACATCATCAGATCCTAAATATGGTGCTTCAAGTGAGAAGATGGCGGCTGCCTATGCAGCCTTTGCCAATGGTGGTACTTACTATAAACCATCCTACATTAAATCAATTAAATTTGAAGACGGTTCAACAAAATCATACGATTCTAAAGGTGTCGAGGCCATGTCGCCACAAACAGCTTATATGATGAATAGCATGTTGAAACAGGTTTTGACAGGTGGTACAGCGACTGAAGCTTATGTACCTGGCACCATCAATGCTGGTAAAACGGGTACATCTAGCTACAGTGACGATGAGTACTATCAAGTACAAAAAGAAAGTGGCGTCTACGCTGATCTTATTGTTCCTGACGAAACGTTCGTTGGTTATAATACTAAATATGCAATGGCCATTTGGACAGGTTATGAAAACCGTAAAACTCCACTTTATGGCTCAGACCTAAATATCGCTAAACAAATCTACGGTCTAACAAGTAGATACCTCAACCAGATGTATGGTGCAGGTTCGGAAGATTTCGATATGCCTAGTGGTGTTTACAACAATGGTAGTTACGTCTTCCTAACTGGTTCGTCAACGTCAAATGTTTATACCGGATCACTAGGAACATCTAGCTCATCATCAAGTTCGGATTATGGTAAAAGTAGTGACTCATCAAGTTCACAAGATAGTCAACAGTATGGCCCAGATGCATCAACAAATCCTTCAACATCGGGTTCTAACGGTGCTGAGAATTCAAATTCAAACACTTCTACTTCTACAGTAGATGAGTAAAAAGGAATTGAAAAGAGTTATCTATTAGATAGCTCTTTTTACAACCATAAATTTTAATGAAGTCAACTAAAAACACTGGAATTCTATCCAGTGTTTTTGAAATATCCTCTTATTTTGAAGCAAGGGATCCCATTGGGTCCCAAGGTGCAAGCACTTGTGGATCTGCTTCATAGGCAGCCAACTCTTCAGCTGTAAGGAAATCTTTGCGAACAACGATTTGATATGTATATTCATCCATCCAAGCATCAGAAGCAACAAAGTACCCCTTTTGTCCAACCTTATCTCCCCAAGAGTTTTCAATCTTCCATTTAATTGGTTTACCATCAGCATCCAGATCAACACCTGTCAATACCATGGCATGGGTCATGAGAGATTCACTGTAGTCTAAACGTCCAGCCTTGTCTTGAGTCCAGTTAATATCCATGCTAGCTGTAAAGTCGTAAACATTAGTTGCAAGAATGCCTTTTTGACGGTCCGAAACCTGACCAACATCTGAACCAAACCATACACTCTCTCCTGCCTTCATCTGTGCAATAGCAAGCTCTTTGAATCGGTCCATTGGGAGGTTAATATAACGAACACTTGGCGCACCTACAACATTTCCCAACATCTCAACCGTGTAAGATTTTCCGTAAGGTTTATCAGCTGTTGGAGCGTTGATAACTGATACATAGTCGCTGAGTTTAAGGCCAACATATTTTTCAAAGAAGGCCCGTGGCGTGATACCCTTCTCAGATCGATAGTTATCATCTTTATCTCGATAGGCAAAATCAAACTGACGTGGTGGCAAGCCAAGGGTCATGGCAAGATAATTGAAGATTTCTTGAAGGAACTCCTCCTTTTTAGCTTGAACAGCAGCCTGATCAGCACCACTGGCAATCAAATCGCGCAAGATTTGGGCATCTTGACGAAGGAGTTTATTAAGGTATTGATTAAGCTCACGACTATTGCTTGAAGCTACAGATTCTGGATATACTGATTTTGGTACAACACCATATTTTTCAAAGAGTGATACGACCATATCCCATTGTCCACCATCTTGTTGAGGGGTATCCAAAAGGAATTTAACCTTACGACTACCAATTTCTTGATCTGCTGTAGCAATAATTTGTTCCAAGAACCAGTTTGATTTTTCATATTTATCCCAGAAAAATGTGTGGGCTTGAGAAAGCTCGAAACTTTCCAATTTGAAGTCTGAAATCAATTTATGGCGGAAAGTATTAAGGGCCGCAAACATCCAGCAACGACCTGAAGCTTTTTGGTTAGACACCTCATCTTTAGTCAAATCAATTGAGAAAACAAAATCATTTTCCACTTCTGATTGACGTGTCTCGATAGATTTAAGCAAGCCGTTATGGGTTACTGCATTTTCAATAGCGCCGTACTTGGCATTGGCCTCATAATCTGCAAATAGTTTTTCTGTGAAATCTGTTGATAGTGAAGTCATAAGATTCCTCCTTTTAAGACTTATTACTATCTATTTTATCACTAATTTCTGAAAATTCAATTTAAAAATACCCCTAGGTTAAACCTAGGGGTACGACAATCTTATTCAACTTTATCAAAAAGCGTTTCAGGTGCTGGTTTAGTTGGCTGACATGACATGACAATGAGTACAATACTTCCAATGAATGAGAAGAAAGTCAAGATTGGTACAAGCCCTATACAACTTAGAAGCCCCCAAGCCGGATGAATACCTGCATCTCGCAAACGACGAAATTGAAGGGACAGTTGTGGAATTAATATGATCAATCCAAAAATCATTATTGGTGACATATATTTCAAAATCATTTTTTGTATTTCAGTTGAGTCATTTAATATCGCTGGGTTATGAGACACATTACTGAAGAAAGGAATGAGAACAAAACCTACTACAAGGATAGTACTAATGATGACATTAATCAAGTAAACCCACCAGTAGTCTGGGCGCGTCGAACGTCCACTAAAATCAAAGGCACGCTTCCAAAAATCAATATAAGCTTTAATCATAAATCATTTCTCTTATTATTTCCAAAAATCGTCAAAAATGGTGATTGGCAAGTGACGTTTGTGTTGACCTTTACGCCACCAAGTCTCAATCGTTTCCTGAGCTTTGGCTGATACTTCCTTGCCTTCAAGGTAATCATCAATCTCATGATAGGTCACTCCCAATGCCACTTCGTCGGCAATTCCTGGTTTATCTTCTTCCAGGTCAGCTGTTGGTACTTTTTCATAAAGGGCTTTATCAGCACCAAGCTCTGCAAGAAGGGCAGCGCCTTGACGCTTGTTTAGACGAAAGAGTGGCAGGATATCCGCACCACCATCACCAAATTTTGTGAAGAACCCTGTAAGGTTTTCAGCGGCGTGGTCTGTCCCAATAACTGCTCCACTATTTTCACCAGCAACCGCATATTGGGTTATCATACGTTGGCGGGCCTTGATATTTCCCTTATTAAAGTCAGATACGTTTACACCTGCCTTGGCCAGTTCAGCAACCTGACCATCAACAGCTTCTTTAATGTTAATCGTAAGACTTACATCTGGCTTGATAAAAGCTAGGGCACGTTGGGCATCGTCTTCATCTGCTTGAACTCCATATGGTAAACGAATGGCGATAAACTGATAGTCTTTTTCTGTCTCTGCACGAAGTTCTTCAACCGCAAGTTGCGCAAGACGACCAGCCAATGTAGAATCCTGACCTCCTGAAATCCCTAAAACATATGTTTTAAGGAATGGATGTTTGATCATGTAGGCCTTCAAAAAATCAACGGATTTTCGAATCTCTTCCTTCGGATTAATGCTAGGTTTAACTCCTAGTTGAGCAATAATAGTTTCTTGCAAAGTCATATTTTCTCCTTTTACTCTGACAAGTCACGGGCTTTCTTACGCATATTATCAATCAAGGTCATCTTGTTATCCCAGACATCTTTGGCCAAGTCAACTGGATAATCTTGGGGGTTAAGAACGCGCTTGTACTCATTCCAAAGCTCATCCAATTCCTTAGTCGCATAGTTCTTGATTTCATCAAGACTTGGCAAATCATAGATTAGTTGCCCCTTGTCGTAGATTGGGACCAAAAGTGGCACCGCATCAAAATCGCGGACAGTCTTGTTAATGTAGGTGTAAGTCGGGTGGAACATGTTAATTTCTTCTAAAGCATTAACATCCGTGTCTGCGAAGGTGATATAGTCACCTTCTGATTTTCCCTTAGCACGGCTCGTAATACGCCACACTTGCTTCTTACCTGGTGTCGAAACCTTCTCAGCGTTGTTGGACAACTTGATGGTATCCTGCATGACTCCCTGATCATTCTCGATTGAGACAATTTTGTAGACCGCACCCAAGGCTGGTTGATCATAGGCTGTGATAAGATTAGTACCAACACCCCAAACATCAATCTTGGCCTTCTGCATTTTCAAGTTAAGAATGGTATTTTCATCAAGGTCATTTGAAGCGTAAATCTTGGCATCAGGGAAACCAGCCGCATCTAGTTGCTTACGGACCTGCTTAGACAGATAAGCCAAGTCACCTGAATCAAGACGAACACCCAAGAAGTTGATCTTATCACCTAGCTCTTTAGCCACACGGATAGCATTTGGAACACCAATCTTAAGGGTATCATAGGTATCCACAAGAAATATACAGTCTTTATGAGTAGATGCATAGGCTTTAAAGGCATCATAATCGTTTCCATAAGCTTGAACAAGGGCATGGGCATGAGTGCCTGAAACAGGAATACCGAAAATCTTACCTGCACGTACATTTGAAGTTGCGTCAGCACCACCAATCACGGCTGCACGCGCCCCCCATATTGCTGCATCCATCTCTTGGGCACGACGTGTCCCAAATTCCAACAGAGGAGCATCCTCAATAACAGAACGAATACGAGCTGCCTTAGTCGCAATAAGAATCTGGTAATTAAGGATATTCAGTAGGGCAGTCTCTACTAACTGACACTGAGCCAAGGGACCTTCCACTTGAAAAATCGGTTCATTAGCAAATACCAAATCACCCTCAAGGGCTGAATTGATAGTCAACTCGAGTTTTAGGTTGGCCAGATAGTCCAGAAAATCCTTCGGATAGCCTAAATCCTTCAGATAAGCAATATCAGTTTCTGAAAAAGTCAGATTTTCAAGATAGTTGACAATACGCTCCAGACCTGCGAACACAGCAAAGCCATTTTTAAACGGAAGTTGACGGAAATAAACTTCAAAAACGGCCTTTTTATTGTGAATACCTTGGTTGAAGTAGACCTGCATCATATTGATTTGATACAAGTCCGTGTGCAAGGTTAAACTATCATCTTTATACAAGGATTTCCTCCAATCGAATAGGTACTTATTTTTTGTTATTAATAGCTTGTTTATGCTGACTATTATAGCATTTTTGAGCAATTGTCTCCACATTTCAGAAAGTTAAATATTGTTTGGATTTTCCGATTTTTCTAATGGTTCCTTTGACGAAAAAGAGTAGCCTTGATGGACTACTCTTCATTTCTATTCATATCCTTAGGTTACTGATAGGCTCGCCTACGTCTGGACTTACCAACCAGAACTGTGTTTTTATCTTAGTTGGGACTATTATAGCATATTTATAATCTTTTTTTATTGCTTTTTCAAATGCCTATCAAAAAAATGAATCGTAGCCAACCAAGAATCCTCACTCTCTTTCATCAGTAAACGCCAATCTTTTCGATAACGATGATTTGGTTGATAAGCCACCGTCAACATGTGACCTGTGTTTTATGATATTTTTTAAATGTAATGTAGTGTCCTTTATAATGTGAGACAATATCATCAATTGCTGACGAGGCATCCCATATTTCATCAACAGTACTTCCGAGCAACAAGATTGGTGAATGCATTTGACCAATATCTATTCTAGCAGAGCAATCTTTAGGGATAGGTTTTCTAAAAAGTTTGCTGAACAGATAATCTCTAAGTCGAAACTTTTGATAGGGAAGTTCTTTTTGCAAATGCGTCCAAGAAGAAGTATGAGAGTTCCATTTCCCTTCTATCCCTTCATACACCACATCAGAGGGTGAATTTAGTACCAAACATTGAACGTCATTAAAAAGGATCTCCTCAACTAAAACCAATTCTGCTCCCTTAGATCGTCCATAGATTCCAATTCTTTCACTATCTACTTGAGGGTACTGACGTAGATAACTCTTTGCCTCCACAAGGCACTCTAAAGGAATACGTTTCAAATGTTTTGGCAACTCCTCTAAACCAAAGTAGGCAATTGCTAAACAAATATAACCTCTAGAAGATAGAAGCTGAGCTATGTTCTGTGCCTTTTCAATCCTTCCTTCACTACCGCTCACAATAATCAATGCTGGTGTTTTGATTGCCTTTTTATCATAAAAGAGTCTCACTTGAAAATGTTTCCCGTAAATATCTTGATGACTAATTTGCAAACTCATATAATGTCTTGTGAAAGTTCTCTCTGCAATGACAGTATTTCCTTGCATAATTTTGATTCCCACAAAAAAATGATCTAATAAGGGAATTTTAGAAAGAGAGTTTGGAAGTTTCTTTCTCTTATTGGTCAAGGGCTTGGCATTAAAAATAGTCCCATTGTTGAAATACCTTCATACGAGCCAGAACAAGATGGGGTTTGTGAGATATTAATAATACCATTCGTATCTGTCTGATACAAAAGTCGCTGTTGATTTCCATAAAACATCATGAGCTAAACGCATGGGAGCATTGATACAATAATAATCAGATAGAAACATTTCGACTCGATATGTTTCTCTTGGTTTTAAGTCATTGATGACAATATTAAAAGATTCATCTGCTAACTCAGACGCTGGGATAAGTTCAATTTGCATATTCATATCTTCCTCTTTTTGTTAATATGATTAACAATATGGTTTTAAAATTACCGTGATTTTTTCCACGGTAATTCTCGCCACACCTGTTCAACATCATCCAGCAGTTTCATAACCATTTGAAGGTCCTCCTCACTATAGTTTCTTAAAACTGAAAAAATGGCTTTTTCAATATGTTCTTGCTGCTCTTTATGGATGTTAAAAACCTCAACACCTTTTTTAGATAATATCAGATATTTATTTTTTTCATTATCCTGTGCAAATTCAAAAAAAAACGAGGTCTTTCTTGATTAAACGTCTAACTCTCTGAGTGACGGCACTCCTTGATACTGCAAGCAACTCAGATAAATTCACTAGATTCACAGGCTGATTCCGACCTATTAGGTTAATCAAACGGACTTCATTAATAGTGTGATTGATTTATCAATACTTATTCCTATGCTGGTCCTTTTTCAACCGTTCAAAGGCTAAAGCAAAGCTATTAAAACATTTATTAAACTTATGCAGTTCTTTCTTATTCATAGTTTCCTTCTTTTTGTTAATGAAATTACAAAATATCGTTTTCTTGTCAAGAAGAGTAAAAAATCCTCCAGAGTCTAACTCTAGAGGATTCATTTCTTATTCCACAACAATATAAACGTAGTTTAGTTAGCTCAAACAGTTTGGGGAACTGTTTAAGGTTGCAAATCAGCAAACAAATTGGTTATTTCACAACAATGTTCACAAGCTTGTTCGGTACCGCAATTACTTTCACGATTTCCTTGCCATCAATCTCTGCTTTGACTTTTTCGTCAGCCAGAGCCACTTCTTGCAATTCTTCGCGTGAAAGGTCTTTAGCGACCATGAGTTTAGCACGGACTTTTCCTTTGATTTGGACGACGATTTCGATTTCGTCTTCAACTAATTTGCTTTCGTCCCAAGTTGGCCACGCCACATAAGAGATTGACTCACCTGTTGCTGCAAGAGTTTGCCAGAGTTCTTCTGCCAAGTGAGGCGCAAATGGGGCAATCAATTGGACAAAGCCTTTGGCATAATCCACATAGAGTTTGTCTTCCTTGTTAGCCGCGTTAACAAAGACCATGAGTTGAGCAATGGCTGTGTTGAATTTCATCAACTCAATTTGCTCAGTGACGGATTTAACGGTTTCGTTATAAACTTTGTCAAGACCACCATTATTTTCCGCAACGATTTCTTTACTTGTAATCAAGCGGTAAACACGATCAAGGAATTTACGACTTCCCTCCAAGCCTTCTTCTGACCAAGCGATAGAAGCATCGAGTGGTCCCATGAACATTTCATAGACACGAAGGGTATCAGCACCATATTGTTCCACCACATCGTCTGGGTTAACCACATTCTTGAGGGATTTAGACATCTTGGCTGGTGCTTGCTCCAACTCTTCTCCTGTTTCCACATGGAAGAAGGAACCATCACGTTTTTCAACCTTGTCAGTCGCCACAAGAGCACCACGGTGGTCACGGTAGCTTGTTCCCAAGATCATTCCTTGGTTAAAGAGTTTTTGGAATGGTTCTTTAGTTGGAACGACACCGAGGTCATAGAGGAATTTGTGCCAGAAACGAGCGTAAAGCAAGTGAAGAACGGCGTGTTCTGCACCACCCACGTAGATATCGACTGGCAACCATTGTTTGAGGAGGTCCTCATCTGCCAATTTTTCTGTGTTATGTGGGTCGATATAGCGAAGATAGTACCAGCTTGAACCTGCCCATTGTGGCATGGTGTTGGTTTCACGACGACCTTTGACCCCATCTTCACGAGTCACTTCAAGCCAGTCTGTCAAGTTAGCCAATGGACTTTCACCAGTACCTGAAGGACGGATGTCCTTGGTTACTGGCAAGACAAGTGGCAATTCGCTTTCTGGAACGGCTGTTGAAGTGCCATCTTCCCAATGAATGATTGGGATTGGTTCACCCCAGTAACGTTGACGGCTAAAGAGCCAGTCGCGGAGACGGTAAGTGATTTTTTCTTGACCAAAGCCTTTTTCTTCCAACCAAGCTACAATTTTAGCAATAGCTTCTTCTTTGTTAAGCCCGTTCAAGAAGTCAGAGTTGACATGAGGACCGTCTTCTGTGTAAGCTGCTTCTTCAACGTTGCCACCTTCAAGTACTTCTACGATTGGAAGACCAAACTGTTTAGCAAATTCCCAGTCACGCTCATCGTGAGCAGGTACGGCCATAACTGCACCTGTTCCGTAGCTAGCGAGAACGTAGTCCGCAATCCAGATTGGGATTTCTCTACCGTTAACAGGGTTTATAGCATAAGCTCCAGTCCAAACCCCTGTTTTTTCCTTGGCAAGGTCGGTACGAGCCAAGTCTGATTTAAGGCTAGCTTGGTGTTTGTAGTTAGCTACAGCCTCAGCTTGTTCAGGACTTGTGATAGCATCTACTAAGTCATGCTCAGGCGCCAAAACAGTGAAGGTCGCACCGAAAAGAGTATCCGGACGTGTCGTAAAGACGGTGAATTCCTTGTCAGTACCTTTCACTTTGAAGGTGACATTGGCACCAGTTGATTTACCAATCCAGTTGCGTTGCATGTCCTTGATAGACTCTGGCCAATCCAACTCATCCAAGTCATTGAGCAATCGCTCTGCATAAGCAGTGATTTTAAGCATCCATTGACGCATTGGTTTGCGGACAACTGGATAGCCTCCACGCTCAGACGTTCCATCAGGAAGAACTTCTTCGTTGGCGATAGCTGTTCCCAATTCTTCAACCCAGTTTACTGGTACTTCAGCTTCATAAGCCAAGCCTTTTTCGTAAAGCTTAGTGAAGATCCATTGTGTCCACTTGTAGTAGTTCGGATCTGTAGTATTGACTTCACGGTCCCAGTCGTAAGAGAAGCCAAGCGCATTGATTTGGCGTTTGAAGTTGGCAATGTTTTCTGCTGTGAATTCTGCTGGGTCATTTCCTGTATCCATAGCGTATTGCTCTGCAGGCAAACCAAAGGCATCCCATCCCATTGGGTGAAGGACGTTATAGCCTTGGGCACGTTTGAAACGGCTGAGAATATCAGTCGCTGTATAGCCTTCTGGGTGTCCTACGTGAAGACCCGCTCCAGATGGGTAAGGGAACATGTCAAGCGCATAAAACTTAGGTTTAGAGGCATCTGTTCCTGTCTTAAAAGTGTGATTGTCAGCCCAGTATTTTTGCCACTTAGGCTCGATTTCTTTATGATTGTAAAAACTCATGGTTTCTCTCCAATATTCGTAATGCTTCTATTATAGCATTTTTGAAGGATTTTTAAAGATAGTAAGAGAAGTTTACGAGGTAACTTGAACCTGGGTTAGTTTGCGTTTTTTTTTGCATTTTTATATACAAAAAACGTAAAAAGATACTATACTAATATCAGAAAGCAGGTGACTCATGTATCAGGAACAACGATTTGAGAGAATTTTGATGCTCTTGGAAGAGCGAGGAAACCTATCTGTCAAAGAAATGGTTGATGAATTAGGAGTTTCAAAAGATACTGTCAGAAGAGATTTTGATTGTCTCAGCCAGAGGAATCTGGCTCAACGTACCCATGGCGGTATTCTTCCAGTTAAAAACACCAGTGTTCTTTGCTTCCAAGAACGTCAGAAAGGACTCACAGAAGATAAGAAAAAAATGGCAGACCTGGCGCTTAGCTTCATCAAAGAACAATCTCTACTTTTTTTCGATGTTTCTACCTTGATGCTTGAAGTTTCACAAAAATTAACTAAGAACGTTACTGTTTACTCCCACTCCTTGGATAATGCCTTGGTCCTAAGTGGTAAGGAAGGGATTGATTTTCATCTCTTGGGAGGCAAATTCTACACTAAAAACCGCTTCTACTACTCGATTCACGAAGCACAGATCTTGCAACATCTACAATTTGACTTAGCCTTCTTTGGAGCGGCTAGTCTCAGTCAAGGATTGGTTAGCTTTGAAGATGAAGAAGACGTTGCCGTCAAACAGCTAGCCTAGCAAGCTACTAGAACTAAGATACTTATTGCTGAATCTGACAAATATGAAAAGCATTCCAAATATATCTTGGGTAAACTTGAGGACTTTGACTATTGGATTACAGATAAGGAGCCTGAGTCTGATATAGATAAAGTAATAATTTTATATGATGGAAAGGATAGCGATTATTAGTAAAATTCGTTTGATTATCAGCGATATTGATGGGACTATTCTCACTAGTAACCACCAGGTAGATGATCAACTGATTGAAGTCATGCCAGAGCTTGAAAAGGCGAAGATACCTTTTGTTTTAGCTTCTGCCCATTCTCCACTAGGAATGCAACCAATTGCTCATAAACTAGGACTTCATGACAATCCTATCACCTGCTACAACGGGGCCTAGTACTTGAGGGTGATCGTACTATCATAGAACATCCTGTGGATAAATCCGAAACTCGAACATTTATTAACTACTTATCCACAGACTATCCAAGTGTTTCTGTGAATATCTACTCTGGCAAGGATTGGATTACCAACCAACTAAACAAATGGTCTCAGTTGGAAGCAAGTATCACGGGTGAATCTCCTATTATTAAGCAACTCCAAGACACTGTCTCAGATTCAAAGCCTTCTATCCACAAGCTATTGTTGATTGATGAGCCTGAAGTTTATCCAGGACCTCCACCAAAAACTCCTAAGCATGGGTTTTCCACAGACAGTCTTCTACTTATCCAAAGATAACTACTTAGAAGTCACTGCCAAGCACGTTTCTAAAGAACATGCTCTCCTTGAGGTTGCTAAGTATTATGACATTCCTCTTGAACAGATTATGACTATTGGTGATAATTTCAACGATAGTCCTATGCTCGCTCTGGCTAGCCTAGGAGTTGCTATGGTCAATGCACCTGAGGGAGTCAAGAAGTCTGCAAACCTAGTGACTGCTTCAAATGATTAACATGGAGTAACACAAGCTATCATAGAGCATGTTTTAAACTAAGCCAATATCGAATGGTGGGAACAACCTTTAATCGCCAACTCGAATTTTAGAACAAGAGAAAAGGTCCCCAAAGGGTCCTTTTCTTTTTTCAACGAAAAAAGCCCTCCTCTCTCGAAGAAGACCAAAAATTTCTAAAGGTAAAGAAGCAGGCCAACAAGAATTCCAATGACATAGCCTGCCAAAACATCACTAGGATAATGAACACCGCCTAGCACGCGCAAGATAGCCAAAATTGCTGCGAGAAAAAGCAGAGTCCCACCTAGCCACGGATTAAGCAATAAGGTAAACATGGCAATGGTCGTTGCTGAAAAAACATGACGGCTAGGAAATGACTTGCCAAGACTGTCCTTTTTAATAAGAGGCTGAATGTCCCAGGTCTGATAAGGGCGTGGGCGATTATAAAGGCTACGACCAAGAGAAAGCAGAAAAAAGCCTTCTCCCATAATAAGCACTGTCGTAAAAAGAACAAACCAGCCATGCCTCAGCCAAACCAAAATAAGAAATATAGGAAAAAGTAGGTAAAAAGTCCTTGTTATAGCCTTGTTCAATCCTCCCAAGACCTTAGCATAAGGACGCAATGGACCGCTAATCCTATCGTAAAATTGTTTATAATTCATCATCCGTTATAAAAAGGGAGTGACACAGAACTAAATTTAAAAATCTAGATTCTAGTCTCTCCCCCATGTTTAATGAGATAGTCTCCCGAGGTTGAAGCTCCTGGTTCCAACCTTTTTGACTATTTTAAAGTTCAGCGATTTGGTAGAGTTCAAGCTCAGCAGCTGTTTCTGAACCAAACATGTTAATCATGATTTTAACCTTGTTGTTTTCAATTTCGACAACACGGCCTTCTTGCCCCATAAAGGCACCATCGATGATTTGAACCACGTCACCAACCTTGATATTCGTATCAAAGACATCAACTGTTTGACCCATTGAAATCAAGATTTGACGGATTTCTTCTTCCAAAAGTGGTGTTGGTTTAGAACGGTTTCCGTGTGAACCAACGAAACCAGTAACGTTTGGAGTATTACGAACAACAAACCATGCTTCGTCTGTCATTACCATCTCAACAAGAACGTAACCAGGGAAGCGGTTTTCTTCCACTTCTTTAACTTTACCGTTTTTCTCAACATTGACAGTTTGAGTTGGGATTTCAACACGCAAGATATTTTCAAGCATGTTATAAGTTTGAGCTCGTTGCAAAAGATTTTCTTTAACTTTATTTTCGTATCCTGAATACGTTTGAAGGACGAACCAGCCCTTGTCGAATGAATCTAGCATTTTAGGATTCCTTTCTTTGTTCTAAATGACATTTAAACATGACCATCAATATTCGAGGCGCAAGCGTTAAATGTAAATGAATGCCTATGTTTTAATTCAAAGCGTAATAAAAAAGCCTGGCGGCCCTTGTTCTCGCTTTTATCTGCATTTATTATAACAAAAAAGAGCAAGCATGCCCACTCTTTTTATGTTTTCTTTAGAAAAAGTTAATCAGTGCTGACATAGCGCGACTCAACAATTCATCAAACGCATAGATGATGACAGTGAAGAATGCAGTATACTCAAGAATTGAACTAAAATCGTGCCAGCGTTGTTTACGCTCTGGCCAAGTCGTGTCTTTCAAGACTTTGAAAATACTTCCGGTTTGTCTCACGGTGTCTCCTATCTTGTTTCTTTATGCAAGGTATATTTTTTACAATTTTTGCAAAACTTGTTCACTTCTAGTCGTGTTGGTTTGGGAGTGCTACTAACACTAATCGAGTAGTTTCGGTTCCCACAATCTGCACACGCTAGGCTTGCTTTTTTCTGTGCCATAACGCCTCCGTTCTTTTTATCTTACCACTTTTAAACTTAATTGACAAGCTATCTGAATAGACCTGAGAAGGAGTCTGAGATCTTATCCCATAGGCTGCTTGCTTGATCTTTTACATCATTGACAACGTCTGAAGCCTTGTCTGTCCATGACTTATTATTGCTATTACGTGAATCGTTTGGATTTGCTGTATAATCTAAGGTTTGACCATCAGCCGCATAGGCATTTTCAACGGTAAACTCATTACCTGGTGTATTTGGCAAAACATCTGCAGCGATATAGCTGAAAATAGTTGAAGCCGTTCCTGAGCTTGCTCCTGTTAAGTAGTGATTCTCGTCAGTCTTATCAAAACCAATCCAAGTCGTTATAACCACATCAGGAGTATAGCCAATTACCCACTGGTCACTGGTCAAATCTTTGTTAAACTCGGCCTGAACAGTACCTGTCTTACCTGCCATAGTGTAACCCGTGTAGTTGGCATTAACAGCGGAACCATTTGAGAAGGTACCGAGCATCATGCTAGTCATCTGGTTAGCTACAGACTGGCTGATAATACGTTTAGACTTCTTACTATGGGTAGCAATGATATCACCACTAGCATTTTCAATTTTAGTGATAAAATAAGCTGTATTCATCTCCCCACCATTGGCAAAGGTCGCATAAGCCTGAGCCATTTGTAGAGGACTAGCTGTCACACCACCACCGAGTGCAATCCCTAATTCTTCTGGAACATTATCAAAGTTAAGACCAAATTTCTGACCGTAACTAATCCCTTTTTGTATACCGATTTGGTTAAAGAGATAAACTGCCGGAATATTGTAAGAGTTGGCCAAAGCTTGATACATGGGCACATCCTCAGTCTCAACACCACCATAGTTGGTTGGGGTATAGCCATTGTAATCAATTGGCGTATTAGGTAGGTCCTTATTGATGCTCCACCCTGAAGCCAGAGCTGGAGCATAAACCACCAAAGGTTTGATTGTCGAACCAGGACTACGCTTCCCTTGGGTTGCATAGTTGAAATTACGGAAGGTTGTATCACCTGTACCACCTACACGACCTACCAAACCACGAACCGCTCCAGTTGATGGATCAAGTGCTACACTAGCTGACTGGGCTGTGCTACCATCACTTTCTGACGTTGGAAAGAGATAACTATTTTCATAAGTCTGCTGCATATTAGCCTGTGAGTTGGCATCCATCTCTGTATAGATTTTGTAGCCATTTTTAACAATTTCATCCTCACTCAAGCCATAAGTCTTAGTAGCTTCTTCAATGACAGCATCAAAGTAAGACGGATACCTATAGTCATCACCAGTCCCTTGATAAGTATCAGCCAAGCGACTAGCCATATCAACTCCAGCTGCACTATCAGCATCAGCTTGACTCAACTTCTCATCATCTACCATATTGGCAAGGACAGTGTTTCGGCGGTTGGTTGCATTTTGGATATTATCAATCGGATTGTAAATTTCAGGTCCCTTAAGCATACCTGCAAGTGTCGCTGCCTCATCCACCGTTAGATTGGCAGCACTTGTCCCAAAGTATTTTTGGCTGGCGTCTTCAACACCCCAAACACCGTTTCCGAAGTAGGCATTATTGAGATACATGGTAAGGATTTCTTGCTTGCTGTATTTCTTGGTTAGTTCCAAAGAAAGAAAGAATTCCTTGGCCTTACGAGTTACTGTCTGTTCCTGAGTCAAAAAGGCATTTTTAGCCAACTGTTGTGTGATGGTCGAACCACCACCAAATCGGCCCATAGAAACAATGGCTAGGAGGAAACGTTTGACGTTAATCCCACTATTTTTGTAGAAGGTACGATCCTCCGTTGCAATGACGGCATTTTCTAAGCTATCACTAATAGCATCTAGCTCCACATAGGTCCCTTTTTGCCCTGACAGTGAACCAGCTTGATTGCCTTCTTTGTCATAGATAACCGTAGTAGCCTTCAAGGCATCCTGAAGATCTGAGACATTGGTCGTCTTAGCGATATAGAAGAGATAGGAGCCTACTGTCAGAACCAACACGGCTACCAAGATAAAGAGAATTTTACCAATATGATAGCGACGCCAGAAACGGCGAATAGGATTTCTTGGCGAAAGAGTGAACTTGCTCAAGAAAGCCCGAACCTTACCTAAGGGTTTGGTCGTGTCAATAGGTTTCTTTTGCTTAGAACGTTGGTAACGTGAAGTCTCTTGGCTTTCTCGTGACATGTCAAGTTCTTCAACGGCTTGTTCAACTTCATCAGGCTTCTTGGCAAAAAGACCTTTTATCCTATCTTGTAAATCCTTCGATTTTCCAGCAGGCTGGGATTCCTTACCCTTCCCGCTAGTTTCTTCTTTAAAAAGTTTGTTTTTTAGATTATCAAAAAGTGTCATAAACCTATTATACCAAGTTTTTACAGGTTCTGTCCTCTTTTAAACGTTCATGATATAATGAAACTATGACTTTACACGTAGAAATTATCAATCCCTACCCTGCAACAACTGTCAAAGAATTACTAGAAACCAAACTCCTCATTCCTCGTAAGATTCGTCATTTCCTACGCACGAAAAAATATGTCCTTATCAATGGAGAAACTATTAATTGGCAGAGTCCTGTTAAAGAAGGTGATAGGATTAGCCTGACCTTTGACACAGAGGACTATCCTAATAAAACTATCCCTATGGGAGATGCCAATTTGGTAAAGCCTCTCTATGAGGATTCGCATCTCATCGTGGTCAATAAGCCTGAAGGAATGAAGACGCATGGCAATGAACCCACAGAAATCGCTCTTCTTAACCATGTTTCGGCTTATTGTGGGCAAACCTGTTACGTCGTTCATCGACTAGATATGGAAACTAGTGGAGCTGTGCTTTTCGCTAAAAATCCGTTTATCCTGCCAATTCTTAACCGGCTTTTAGAAGATAAGATGATTCAGCGTCAATACTGGGCATTGACTGAAGGTAAATTTCAGACCAAGAAAACTGTTTATAAGGATAAGATTGGACGCGACCGCCACGATCGTAGAAAACGGGTGGTGGATCCTCGAAAAGGGCAGAGTGCGTATACAACCGTCACACGTCTCAAAACCTTTGAAGGAGCCAGTCTGGTCAACTGCCAACTAAAAACCGGCCGAACTCACCAAATTCGTGTGCATCTGTCCCATCACGGTCATGCTATTCTGGGGGACCCACTTTACAGTTATCAGCCAGCATCTAGACTCATGCTACACGCCCACTCCCTTAGTTTCACTCACCCCTTAACACTCGAAAAAGTCACTGTTAAGGTTAAATCAGAAAGTTTTGAACAAGTGTTGAGAAATCACAAATCATAAAAGCAAACTCACTCTCAAACATAGTGCGAAAGGATTATCCTAATGATCTTCTCGTTATAAGACAGCGGAACCTTGCAAATAAGTTGCTTTTATTGATTTCGAAAGCCTTGACTACCTTGACTCTCCTTTACATTATGTTATCCTTTACGTATAATTTAAAATTTTAGGAGTGTTTAATTATGAATCCAGTCGATCAATGGCTAGCAATTAACGCTAAGTATTTCCCAACAGAACAAGTTCAGTACATCCGCCAACGTCTTGAGGCACTTCCTGAACAGCAACTTTCACTGCTTTACTCAATCAGCTTCCAAGATCCTACGATGATGCTTGTCATCTCACTCTTTGGTGGTTCTCTTGGAATCGACCGCTTTATGTTGGGACAAGTTGGTCTTGGTATCGGTAAACTTTTGACATGTGGTGGTTGTGGTATCTGGTCAATCATTGACTGGTTTCTCATCATGGATGCTACTCGCCAATCAAATGATCAAAAACTTTTTGCTGTTATTGGGTAATGAAAAACTATTTCACACGCTTGTGGGCCTACCACCAGCGTTTTTTTAGATTATATCTCTTAGTTTTAATGGCAATTTATGGAGTCTACCTTTTACATCTCCCAACACCACTCAACCTTATCCTAAAACCATTTGGACTCAAGGGGTGAAGCGCAGGTTTGACACGCGCTAGTGTTAGACTCTTACACCTAGATTGGCAAGGAGCCTGGGACTATAATCCACTGATATATCCTCTAGTGGTCTATATCTTAACCTATTTCTTTCTCTATAATCTTTAGTGACAAAAAGATTATAGAGAAATAAACTGTCCTATCCAACTCCCATTGCATATCCCTTACACTATTGCTATAATTGTAAGCATCAAAATTTATAATCGAAACAAATGGAGTTTAACTATATGAAACAACAAGATTGGATTGATTTTTTCCAAGCAGTCCACGGACGTAATCCAAGTATCCAAGAAATGGCTGAAGCAGCCAATCGAGGCGAGTTTGTCTGAGAAACCCCCAAACAAACTGTCGAAGCAACAAAAAAACTCTCACAAAAAGAGACTGTAGAAAAGACACAAAACTCAGAAACTGTTGAACATACAGAACCTGAACCATCAGCAGAGACTGTAGAAACTGTCAAAAATGATGTTGACAATTATGATGTCACTGAAGAATCCTTGGATGATTCTAGTATCGATGAAAGACAAACTTTCCAAACTCCTAACATAGGTCAAGAAGCTCCAACAGCCAACTTTCAAGAACAAATAAATCCAATACAAGACACTACTAATAAGCCTTTAAATTCCTTTGCCGAGTAAGCTCATGCAAGCTTCCCACAAACAAACAGCACTCTTAATGAGGCTTGGAAAAAGCCAGAAAATAAATCTCAAACAAACCTCATCATGATAGCCATCGCTACCATACCAGTTATCCTTTGGGCTCTTGGATGGTTCTTACTTGGAGTTATTGGAGACGATTCTAGCATGGGATCAGGTTTGACATTTTGGACTTTGATTGTGGGTCTACCAGCAATCATTATTGACATCCTACCAGCACTTCTAAACAAAACAGAAAAGAAATGGCTAATCTTTTTTTCTCAATACTGTTAAGCTGGACTTTCATTGGATGGATCATCTTGCTTATTATTTCTATCAATACGAATAAGGAAGCAGAACGCACTAGACAGCAACAAATTATGATGCAGATGTCAGGTAAACAAGGAAGTTCTGATATGTTTAACCCTTTTCATTAATTAACAATAACTAATAAAAAAAGAAAACTCAGAAAAAGTTTTGTATTGACCCCAAAAAGTTAGACAACTAATTTATCCAAAGGATTTAGTTCTGTATTGCACAGGACTGAGTACTTTTAATTTTACCTTAATGCGTTTGTTGTTGTAATAATCAATATAGTCTGCAATAGCTTGTTCCAATTGCTCAAGTGAGTGAAACGTCTTCTCGTAACCATAAAACATCTCAGACTTAAGAATACCAAAGAAGGATCCCATCATGCCATTGTCTGGACGATTCCCCTTACGTGACATTGACGGTTGGGGGTCCCTTTATCCTCTAAAAATTGATGATAATACTGATGTTGGTATTGCCAACCTTGGTCACTAAGGTTATCTGCTTTCTTGCCAACTTCTCCTTGGTATGAAGAATACTTGCGTTTACGACGAATTTGGGAACTTAAACCAAGGAGCTTCATCAGACGTTGGACCTTCTTCTGGTTCACTACAAAACCACGATTCCTCAATTCAAGAGTTATTCGGCGATAGCCATAATTTCCTTTATTCTCATAATAAATTTCTTGAATTTCGCCTTTAGTCTCTTTATCTTTGTCGTGCCCATCTAGTGGTTTCAACTGATAATAGTAAGTCGAGCGAGCTAAACGTGCTGTTTCAAGAAGTAAATCGAGTCGAAATCCTCCTGAAACCATTTCTCTAATTGTCTCTGCCTTTCTCGCTGTAAGGCTTCGTCCCTTTCCTCTAACTCTTTTAACTTTTTTAGGTAGGCCACCTCGGTACGTAAGCGTTCATTCTCCTCTTGGAGTCGCTCTAGTTCTGTCATTTATTCCCAAGTTTTCTTACGTTTACGTCCCATTTTAGGCGGTCTCCCTCTTGTTTTCTCAACAATAGTATACCCATTTTTCTTGTATTGTGCTATCCAATTAGGCAACATTCCACCACTTGGAAGACAATAATCAAGACTTACACTTTTTTGTGAACGACCTTCAAGTAGCACTTTATCAATCATTTCTTGTTTTAATTCTGGTGAATAGTAACAATTCTTACCTTTCTTGATAATTTCTATTCCGTAACGTTCAATCAATCTCGTCATATATCTTAATCCAGAAGCATCCACACCAAATCGTTTTGAAAGTTGGTTGAAGGTTTGACCTTGATTTCTCAATTCATATATTTGAACTTTATCTTCATAAGTTAGTTTCATAATAAAAACACCTCAAAAGTTAGATTTTTTCTGTCTAACTTTTGGGGTGCAGTTCATTTCTCGACTTCTCCTAGGTTTTTTTCTTTCTTAAATCTTAGTAACCCATCATTCCTGGATCCATAGCTGGCGCTGCTGGAGCCTTTTGTTCAGGTTTGTCGGCAACGACTGCTTCTGTTGTCAAGATAAGACTAGCTACTGAAGCAGCATTTTGAAGGGCTGAACGTGTTACCTTAACTGGGTCAATGATTCCTGATTCAACCATATCTACCCATTCGCCATTGGCAGCGTTAAATCCTGTACCAACTGGGCTATTCTTCAATTTATCAATGATAACTGAACCTTCATAACCGGCATTATAAGCAATTTGACGAACAGGTTCTTCCAAGGCACGGAGGACAATATTACGTCCTGTAGCATCGTCACCTTCAAGATCAAGTTCAGCAACCTTAGCAATGACGTTAACTAGGGCTGTACCACCACCAGCTACTATACCTTCTTCAACAGCGGCACGAGTAGCATTGAGAGCATCTTCGATACGAAGTTTCATTTCTTTAAGAGCTGTTTCTGTGGCTGCACCAACCTTAATAACTGCAACACCACCTGACAATTTAGCCAAACGCTCTTGAAGTTTTTCACGGTCAAATTCAGATGTTGTTGTTTCCAATTGAGATTTAATGAGCTTAACACGGTTAGCAATTGCTTCTGCGCTTCCTGCTCCTTCAACGATAACTGTACTATCCTTATCCACAGTTACTTTCGAAGCCTGACCAAGTGATTCCATAGTTGCATCCTTAAGTTCAAGACCAAGATCCTCAGTAATAACAGTTGCTCCAGTCAATACAGCAATGTCTTCCAACATCGCTTTACGACGGTCACCAAAGCCAGGCGCCTTAACAGCAACGACATTGAAGGTTCCACGAATTTTGTTAAGAACAAGTGTTGGAAGAGCTTCACCAGTCACGTCGTCAGCAATAATCAAAAGTGGACGACTGGTCTTAAGCACTTCTTCCAAGAGTGGAAGAACATCTTGGATATTTGAAATTTTCTTGTCAGTCACAAGAATAAATGGATTTTCAAGATCTGCGACCATTTTTTCATTATCAGTAACCATGTACTGAGAAAGATATCCACGGTCAAATTGCATACCTTCAACCACTTCGAGTTCTGTCTCCATACCACGAGACTCTTCAATAGTGATAACACCATCATTACCAACGCGTTCCATTGCTTCTGAAATGTATTCACCAACTTTTTCAGAGCGAGATGAAACCGCAGCAACTTGAGCAATAGCTTCCTTATTAGCAACTGGTTGAGCAATGACTTTAAGCTCTTCCACAGCTGCAGCTACAGCTGCTTCAATCCCACGACGGATACCGATTGGATTAGCACCAGCTGTTACATTTTTTAGCCCCTCACGAACAATAGCTTGTGTCAAAACAGTGGCTGTAGTTGTTCCGTCACCGGCAATATCATTAGTTTTTGAAGCCACTTCGCTGACGAGCTTGGCACCCATATTTTCAAAATGATCTTCAAGTTCAATTTCTTTAGCAATTGTCACACCATCATTAGTGATAAGTGGTGAACCAAAAGCCTTTTCCAAAACAACATTACGACCTTTAGGGCCAAGCGTTACCTTAACGGTATCAGCTAAAGTATCAACACCACGAACCATTGCTGCACGTGCATCTGATGAAAATTTAATATCTTTTGCCATAATTACTCACTCCTTCTTTATCTTAATTTATATCTGATTAGCAAGAATTTAAGCTAGGACTGCTAAAATATCTGCTTCACGGATAATTGAAACGGAATCTTCTCCGTCTTTAACACTGACACCTGTACCATTTTCAACAAGGACCTTATCGCCTACTGCAACACTAGGTGCAATCAATTCCCCAGTAAGAGTACGGGTACCTTCACCTACCGCCAAGACCTCTGCAGTCTTAGTTGTTTCATGACTAGCTCCTGCCAATACAAAGCCACTAGCTGTTTTTTCTTCTGTTTCTTCAAAACGGACGATGATACGATCGCCCAATGGTTTTAATGCCATACCAATTACCTCCAAAAATGTTATTTAGATTAGCAACGTTTAAAATGTTGTTTTAGCACTCACGATAGACAACTGCTAATCTATATTTTCATTTTAGCACTTAGTCAAAAATAGTCAAGAAAAAACTATCCAAAATCTAAACTTTGGATAGTTTTTTTCTATTATATTAACCGAGTACCAAGGCATCGTCATTGAGAACTTGTCCACTATTTTTGTGGAAGAGGGCCATAAGCTCTGCAACAGTGAGGTTTTTCTTTTTTTCACCTTGCACATCTACGACGATCTTACCATGATAGAGCATAACTAAACGGTTTCCATATTCGATAGCATGTTCCATATTGTGGGTAATCATAAGAGTTGTCAACTTTTGTTCTTCAACAATCTTACGCGTCAAATTCATGACCATGTCACTTGTCTTAGGATCCAGTGCTGCTGTATGTTCATCTAGCAGCAAAATCTTTGGACGAACCAAGGTCGCCATAGCAAGCGTCAAGGCCTGACGTTGTCCACCTGACAAGAAATTAGCATCAGTCTTCATACGATTCTCAAGACCAAGACCAAGATCTACCAAGGCTTCCTTGAATATTTGACGTTCACTTTCAGTGATAGACTTTTTAAAGAAGCTACGTTTCTTGCCACGACGATAGGCGATTGCCATATTTTCTTCGATAGAAAGGTTTGTCGCTGTACCCATTCGAGAATCTTGGAAAACACGGCTAATGTCTTTAGAGCGCTCATCTACAGATGCTTTCTTAATAGATTGACCGTCCAACAAGATATCCCCCTCATCAATGCTGAGAACACCAGCAATTGAATTCATCAAGGTTGACTTACCAGCACCGTTTCCCCCGATGACAGAGATAAAATCTCCCTGTTCAATGTCGAGATCTAAACCACGCAGGACGTGATTTTCATTGACTGTGCCTTTTTCAAAGGTTTTATGAATCTGTTGTAAACTAAGTAAAGCCACTACTTATCACCTCCTGGAGTCAAGGATTTGTTAGGATTGATTTTCAATTTTTGTCGTACTTCAGGCACATAAAGGATGATAGCAAGCAAGATAGCTGAAGCTAATTTCAGCATTTGAGCATCAACGTTCATGGCAAGGATCATAACCAAGACCAAACGGTAGAGAACAGCTCCGACAACAATTGACCAAAGACGTTTGCCAAGTGGTAAATACTTAACGATAACCTCAGCCAAGATGATTGCAGCCAAGCCATTTACGATTGTACCTGTACCCATATTCATATCCGCATAGCCATTATTTTGAGCTAGGAGAGCACCTGATAGGGCAATCAAACCATTGGAAATCATGTAACCAAGAATCTTCATACGATCAACCTTGATACCATTAGCTTCTCCCATGGCAAGATTATCACCTGTTGCACGAAGAGCAAGTCCAACCTGTGTATTAAGGAGAACAACCAACATAAACACTACAAGACTAACGAAGATTAGTCCTAATAGAATCACACCACTCAGCTTAGACAATCCAAGCCCCATCACCATAGTCACTAGCGTATTATGTCCTGAAAGAGAGATATTGGCACTTCCGAGAACCAAAAGGTTAACTGAATAGAGCCCTGTTAGGGTAATAATCCCTGTTAATAGTGCTGGTATCTTCATTTTCGTATGCATAAAGCCAGACACAGCACCTGCAAACATACCAGCTACAAAACCACCTAGAGTTGCAAAGATTGGGTTGATACCACGGATAATCATGATAGTTGTCGTTGCAGCACCAAGTGGAAAGGCTCCCTCAGCTGTCAAATCGGCAAGGTCCAAAATACGGAAGGTAATGAAGACCCCAATAGCCATAATCGCCCAGAGAAGTCCCTGAGAAATGGATGTTAGAACAACATTTGAAAAGCCATTCTTAGATGACTTATTCACCTTAAGCTTAATGACACCCTTATCTTTTTTGGCAATCGGTTTGTCATCTTTCGTTGATACTTTAGATTCCTCATCACTAATGCTAGAAACATCAATGCCAAGTTCTTTAGCCATATCATGATTAACCACAACATTTAGAGTTTTAGGGTACTCCGCATCAATGTCCTTAACTTTCTCACCTCGCAGAACACGACCTGCTAACTTACCTGTTTGACGACCAAGCGCTTCATAGTTGGTTCCATAAGTGAATAGGACACCTTTTTCTACACTACCAGCATCACTACCAACAACAGGAACTTTAGTCTCTTTAGAAAGGTCTACCAAGGTATTAATGGCACTAACAATGGTATTGTCAGTCGGAATAAAAATGACTTCGGTCTGACTCATCAAGCTTTTGGCTGTATCTTGAATATCGTTGGTTGATGAAATCCCCTTAATAACCGTTTCAATACCAGCTTCCTTAAAGTATCTCTTGGCTTCTTCAACCTGAACTTCTGAGTTACGCTCACTGGTCGTATACATAATCCCAACTTTTTTAGTGTTTGGAAAGACCTTTTTCAACAATTCAACCTGTTTATTGATAGGAGACATGTCACTTGTCCCCGTCACATTTCCACCAACATTGTCCATAGATTTAACCAACTTAGCTGAGACAGGATCCGTCACTGCCGTAAAGAGAATTGGCTTACCTTTTGTCAAACTGCTTAATGACTGAGCTGCTGGGGTTGCGATAGCCAACATGACATCATTATCTTCAATAAGCGACTGAGAAATCGTCTGCAAGTTAGACTGATCTCCTTGTGCATTCTGATAATCGATTTTAATGTTCCTACCATCGACATACCCTTCCTCTTTGAGTTCTTCAATGAACCCTTTACGTGTCGCTGACAAGGAAGGATGCTCTACATATTGGAGAACACCGATGTGAACTAAATCTTTGTTAGAAGCATTGGAGCATGCAACCAAGATGGCAGCTGTTATAACAGCCATCATACTGACCAAGAATTTCTTCATCTTGTACACCTCTGTTTTTTTATTTTATCTATTTCCAATTTCCTTTTATGTTCTTCTGAAGCATTGGAGGCACAGGGAAAACAACAGTTTCATTGCCCATGAAAAATCCTCAAGTCTTCAAGAGCATCCCCAAGTGATACAATCACTTTATTTATCACGTCAAAAGTAAGCTAAATCTTGCTGTTTAAAGAACAATTCTAGCTTAGAATGAGAAATTAAAAATAGACCACGGCATGGAAAAACCAGCCAGGACAGACCCAACTGGTTCTCTGCATCTTGACTAGCACAAGCTAGCTTATGTCACCGGTTAGACCTCTTCATCTAATCGGCTAATCCATCACAAAATGCTTTAGCTTCATAGATACAAACTTATTGACGCTTGTATCTTGAAACACAAACGCCCTATCTAAAGAAACTAAAGTAATAACAAGCTTTAAGATTTCCCCAGTGGGTAGATTTGTCAAGCATGTAATGCCTCCGTAGTTAAGATAGATTTAAGTTTACACTATTTAGACAATTCTGTCAAATTGGAATTTATCTCCTTTTTCTCAATTAATCTTTGTCGTTTAAAAAGAAAAATCTCTTCCCGCCTCTGCAAGAAAAGATTTTTTAGTATTAAGCATCTTGTTCAGTTGTTAAGATAGCAAGTGTTTCAATCAAATTATCTGCGTTCACTTCAATAGTGTCACCAGTTGCCTTGATTTTAACTTCGACAATACCTTCACTTGCCTTTTTACCAACCGTCACACGAATTGGAAGCCCGATAAGGTCACTATCAGAGAATTTAGAACCAACACGCTCATTACGGTCATCTATCAAAACATCGTAACCTTCAGCCGCAAGAGCAGCTTCCAAACGATCTGTCAATGCATTAGCTTCCTCGTCCTTTGTGTTAACTGTAATCAAGTGAACATCATAAGGTGCCAATTCTTTAGGGAAATTAATACCCCAAGCATAACGGTATTGACCTTTTGGTGTTTTGTTGACAAAGAGACGTGCATGTTGCTCAATAACAGCTGATAAGATACGGCTTACACCGATACCGTAACATCCCATGATAATTGGAACTGCGCGACCATTTTCGTCAAGAACGTTAGCACCCATACTTTCAGAGTAACGTGTACCAAGTTTAAAGATATGACCAATCTCGATACCACGCGCAAACTGAAGGACACCTTGACCGTCTGGCGAAATCTCACCTTCTTTAACTTTACGAATATCCACGTATTCTGCCTTGAAGTCACGCTCTGGGTTAACCCCTGTCAAGTGATAACCATCTTCATTGGCTCCAACAACAGCATTAGCCACGTCTTGAACCTTACGGTCTGCAATGATACGAACATTTTCAGGAAGATTAACTGGACCAAGAGAACCGAAGTTAGCACCAAAGACTTGACGCGCTTCATCTTCTGTAGCTGGTTTAAGGAAGTCAGCTGCAAGGTAGTTTTTCAACTTCACATCGTTAACTTGATCATTACCAACAAGAAGAGCCACTACTGGTTCGTCATCAGCAGTGAAAAGCAAAGTCTTAATCGTTTGTTCTTCTGGAATATTCAAGAAAGCAGCGACATCGTCAATTGACTTGCAACCTGGTGTTTCGACTCGTGAAACTTCTTCTTGAGTCACAACCTTAGTCGCTGGTGTGAAGGCGTTTGTTGCCATCTCAAGGTTAGCTGCATAACTTGACTCTGTAGAATATGCAATCGTATCTTCACCAGATACCAACCACGATGTCAATTCATTCTTGATTTCTTCCATGACATCTTCTGGAATCTCATCCAATGAAGCAATTGACTTATCAAGAACTACCCAACGATTAAGGTCCGTACGCTCAGGAGTGACAGCCATAAATTCTTGGGAATCCTTACCACCCATAGCACCACCATCACCGATGATAGCCTTAAACTCAAGGCCAGCACGTGTAAAGATAGCTTCATAGGCCTTACGATAGTCTTCGTAAGTTACATCCAAATCTTCGTAGTTTTGGTGGAAACTATAAGCATCCTTCATGATAAATTCACGCGTACGAAGAAGACCATTACGAGGACGTTTTTCATCACGATATTTAGATTGGATTTGATAAAGGTTAAGTGGCAATTGTTTGTATGATTTAACCGCATCACGAACCAAGACTGTAAAAGTTTCTTCGTGAGTTGGACCGAGAATAAAGTCAGATTTATCACGATTTTTTAGTTTATAAAGGTCTTCACCATAAGTTTCATAACGACCAGATTCACGCCACAAATCTGCTGTCAAAAGCGCTGGCGCCAACATTTCAACCGCACCGATTTTTTCAAACTCCTCACGCATGATGGTTTTAAATTTCTCGATAGCACGATTTGCCAATGGCATATAAGCATAAATACCAGCAGAGACCTGACGCACGTAACCCGCACGTACCATAAGGGCATGACTAATAACTTGAGCATCACTTGGCATTTCACGAAGTGTTGGAATCAACATTTTACTTTGTTTCATTATTTACATACTAAGGAGGCTAGCCCGTGGGTCAAGTTCCTTAGACTTCCTTTCATTTCTTTGTTTCTAATTAAAAGAAAGCACGCATAATATCATTCCAAGTTACTGCAATCATAAGGACAACCATGACCGCAACACCTGCGAGTGTGATATAGCTTTCAATTTCTTGATTAAGTGGTTTACGACGAATAGCTTCAATAATATTCATAACAATTTTACCACCGTCAAGGGCTGGAATTGGAATAAGATTGAAAATCCCTAAGTTGATAGAGAGCATTCCCATAAGGTCAAGAATGGAAATTAACCCACTTTCAGAGGCTTGTGCAGACATCTGGAACATAGCAACCGGTCCACCAAGCTTGTTCAAGCTAAAGTTGGTAATGAGCCCTTTGAGCGTAGCGAGGATTGCCGTCGCACCTTCCCAAGCCATTTGGAAACCACCAAAAATCTTATCTTTAAGACCTGTCTTTAAGACAGGAGAGACACCTAAAAAGTAGCTCCCTTGGCTCTCTTGGGGTTTAACAGAAATAGTTTCTTCCTGACCATTACTTCTCTTAACCGTCACAGAAAGGCTGTCGCCTTTCGAGAATTTTTGGGTATTCTCTCTCAACGCTTCTTTCAAGCTGTCCCAGTCAGTAACCTTGTCCTTGTTAATGTCCACGATGGCATCACCAGTTTTCAAACCTGACACCTGGGCAGCACCACCATTAGCCACCTGGATAAGGTTGGTCGACGTATCTTGAACACCACCTTGAACAAAGGCAAGGATAATAAAGACCAAGACCCCAAGAATAAAGTTGTTCATAGGACCAGCAAAATTGGTAATTAAACGTCCCCAAATGCTAGCATTTTGATATTGGACATCTTTAGGAGCAATACGAAGCTCCGTACCGTCTTCCTCAACGATAGTGGCATCATGGTCAACCTCATAGGTCTTGGTCTCACCTAGGACAAGACCTGTAATAGTTAACTTATCTTCCAAATCATAGGCAGTAACGTTCATAGGCAAAGCCGTCTGGTCAACCTGACGATCTGAAAGATTGATACGTCTCACTTTGCCATCTTTTCCAAGCGTTAGGCTAGCAGGACTCCCCGTTTTAATCTCAGTTGTATCTTCACCCCAACCAGCCATACGCACATAACCACCCAAAGGAAGGATACGAATAGTATAAACGGTACCATCCTTACCAGTGTGTGCAAAAATTTTAGGACCCATCCCAATGGCAAATTCACGCACCAGAATGCCTGATCGTTTGGCAAAGAAGAAATGGCCAAACTCATGGAAGACGACAATCACACAGAAAATCAGTAAAAAAGTAATAATAGCTTTCATTTAGACACCACCACCCTTAAAAAAGTCCTAGTAAGTGCATGATTGGGAAAACGAAAATCCAGCTATCACAACGGTCTAATATGCCACCGTGTCCAGGAATAAGGTTACCTGAGTCTTTAACACCAAAGTGTCGTTTAATAGCTGATTCAACCAAGTCACCAAATTGACCGAAGATACTAAAGAGAATCGTACAGATAAGCAACCAGAAGAAACTATGGGGTGCATAGACATTATGATTAATCAACCCAAAGAGTAGTGCTACAATGATTGCTGATAAGATACCACCAACACTACCTTCAATGGTTTTATTAGGTGATACTTTTGGCAATAACTTTTTTTGACCAAATCGACGACCAAAGAGATAGGCACCAATGTCCGTCGCCCAAACAATGAAGAGGGCAAATAAAACTTTTTCCCAGCTATCCAAACGTGCTGCAATGAGATTTTGGAAACCAAAACCAACATAAAAGGCAGAAGTGATTGGATATACCGCATCATCAAAAGAATAGTGGTCGCTATTAAGTACAGTTCCTGCTAAAATCAAAAAAGAAATAATGGCAAAACCTGTCACACTGGCATCTGTTGGAAGACTGTTAAAATAATGGTCAATGGGCACTACTAAAATAAAGGCTGCCAACATAGACAAAACACCTTCGATAGAGAATATCTCCAAGTGCTTCATCCGAAGCATCTCAGACACTGCAACCATGGCCATAGCCCCAACCAAAAGCTGGAAAGGAAGACCACCGATAAAGAGCAATGGGAGGAAAATGGCTGCTGCCACACCCCCACCAATTAAACGTTCTTGCATGAGAGGTCCTTTCTAGACACCACCGAAGCGACGGTGACGTTTATTGTAGTTAGAGATAGCTTGATGTAGTCCCTGCTGATCAAAGTCTGGCCAGAAAACATCTGTGAAGTAAAACTCACTATAGGCAGATTGCCAAGGCAAGAAATTACTAAGACGAAGTTCGCCACTCGTACGGATAATTAAATCTGGATCACGATAAAGGTATGGCAGCTTATCTGTCATCAAATGCTTAGCAATGAGGTCTTCATCAATAGCTTCAGGTCTGAGTCTCCCTATTTCAACCTCTTTAGCAATAGCTTGAACAGCCGATACAATCTCCGCACGACCACCGTAGTTCAATGCAAAATTGAGTATCAAACCGGAATTATGTTTCGTCTGCTCTACTGCCTTTTCAAGAGCATCTAAGGTTTCCTTAGGTAGGCGACTATTATCTCCGATTGTCAAAATGCGAACATTGTTTTTGTCTAATTCTGGTACATACTTGTTAAAAAATTCAACTGGCAAATTCATGATAAATTTAACTTCATCTTGTGGACGTGACCAGTTTTCAGTTGAGAAAGCATAGACTGTCAATACCTTAACTCCAAGTTGTGACGCTTCGATGGTTACCTTTTGCAAGGCATCCATCCCAGCCTTATGTCCCATCACACGCGGTTGTAGACGCTTTTTAGCCCAACGGCCATTTCCATCCATAATAATACCGATATGGTTAGGAATATTGTCTAAAACCTCTTGATGAGATTTTTTTCTAAATTTAAACATGAAATATCCTCTAAATATAGTTTATCCTTTATTCTACCACATTTTTAAGGGTTCTGAACAGTGTTTAATACCAAGGAGATTAGAATATGCAAAAAGACCAGGATTTAACCTAGCCTAAAATACACATCTTACTTTTCATCAGCAGACTCAATTGCTGAATCTTCTTCAACAATTGTCTCTTTAACAGTCTCTGCTGTTTCTGTACTTGGTGCTGGCGTGATCACTTTCATGATTGAACGGCTCAAGTCAAAAGTCAAGAAAACACCTTCCGCATCCAAGACGATACGATTATTTTCTTTATCAATTTCGTCAACAATGGCAATCAAACCACCAATTGTTTCGACTTCCGCACCCTTAGCGAGACCTGCAAAACGAACTTCTTGAGCCTTCGCCTGACGGCGACGGCTAAACACCACATAACCAACAATTGCAACAGCATAAATGACCAACAATAGCATCATATTCATATTTCGTGTTCCTCCAATAATTCACTTGGCTTCTACTATATCAGATTACGTCAGGACAAGCAAGGTAAATCCTTAACCAGACCACAGAAAAACACTTTCTACAAGACAGAAAATGTTTAATGAGATTACATATCTGCTACGTTGTGATAAACCTTTTGAACATCATCATCCGCTTCAAGAGCATCAATAAGTCCTTTGAACGTCTCAAGGTCTTCACCTTCAAGAGTAACCTCAGTTTGTGGAATCATTTCAAGTTCTGTCACTTGGAACTCTTCCTGACCGTTAGCACGGAGAGCTTCCAACGCCTTGTGAAGGTCAGTTGGTTCTGTGTAAACAGTGATTGTTCCATCTTCTGCTTCTACATCTTCAACGTCTACATCTGCTTCAAGCAATTGCTCAAAGATAGCATCTGCGTCTTCGCCAGCAAATACAATGACACCTTTTTTATCAAACATGTATGATACTGAACCTGAAGCACCCATATTACCACCATTTTTACCAAATGCAGTACGTACATTGGCAGCTGTACGGTTAACGTTTGAAGTTAAAGTATCTACAATGATCATAGAACCGTTAGGTCCAAATCCCTCATAACGCCCCTCAACGAAAGTTTCATCTGTGTTACCTTTAGCCTTATCAATAGCCTTATCAATAACATGTTTTGGCACTTGCGCTTGTTTAGCACGTTCCAAAACAAATTTCAAAGCTGAGTTTGACTCTGGATCTGGTTCACCTTGTTTAGCAGCTACATAGATTTCAACACCAAACTTAGCATAAATCTTTGAGTTAGCACCATCTTTAGCAGTTTTCTTAGCAACAATATTAGCCCATTTACGTCCCATTGGATTCACCTCTTCTAAGAGATGTTATAACATCTCTGATTTGTTTTTTTCTTTTTTGAAAATAGCAGAACCCGCTAAATTCACAATCCCTTACATTATAGCACTTTGACTGCCGTTAGTAAAATTGAAATAAAGACGAAGTGCTAATAACAGAAAAAAGACCAGCCAAAGCTGATCCTATCTGAGAATTACAAGCGAGCGTTAAGTTCTGGTCCAAGTTCTTCAAATCCTGGTTTACCAAGAAGGGCGAACATATTTTTCTTGTAAGCTTCTACACCTGGTTGGTTAAATGGATTAACAGCATTCAAGTATCCTGAAAGTGCGATAGCAAGCTCAAAGAAGTAGATGATATAACCCAATGTAAAGGCATCTTGTTCAGGGATAGTAATGAACATGTTAGGCACGTCACCATCTGTATGAGCAAGAAGAACACCGTCTGTTGCTTTCTTGTTAACAAAGTCAACATCTTTGCCTTGGAGGTAACCCAGTCCATCAAGGTCTTCAGCCAATTCAGGAATAACAACGTTTTTACGTGGTTTGTCTACACGAACAACAGTTTCAAATAGATTACGTGTACCTTCTTGGATAAATTGGCCAAGAGAGTGCAAGTCAGTTGAGAAGTTTGCTGAGGTTGGGTAGATACCTCTTTGGTCTTTACCTTCTGACTCACCAGCCAATTGTTTCCACCACTCAGCGAAGTATTGAAGTGATGGTTCGTAGTTTGCCAAGATTTCAGTTGTGTAACCTTTACGGTAAAGGATGTTACGAATTGCAGCGTATTGGTAAGCTTCATTTTCAGAGATTTTAGATGAAGAGTACTCTTTACGTGCAGCGTTAGCACCTTCCATGAGGGCTTTGATATCAGCCCCTGAAACTGCAATTGGCAATAGACCTACAGCTGTCAATACTGAGAAGCGTCCACCGATATCATCTGGAACAACAAATGTTTCCCAACCGTTAGCGTCTGCTTCAACCTTAACAGCACCTTTTTGGCGGTCAGTTGTTGCGTAGATACGTTTGTTAGCTTCTTCTTGACCGTATTTCTTAACAAGAAGTTCCTTGAACAAACGGAAAGCGATAGCTGGTTCAGTTGTTGTTCCTGATTTAGAGATAACGTTAACTGAGAAATCTTTACCTTCAACATACTCAAGCAAGTCAGCGAGGTAAGTTGATGAAATAGAGTTCCCAGCATAAACGATTTGTGGTGCTTTACGTTCTTCTTTTGTTTGAAGGTTAGCAAAGTGATTGTTCAAGAAGTCAATAGCTGCTTTGGCACCAAGGTAAGAACCACCGATACCGATAACAACCAAAACGTCGCTTTCTTCTTTGATTTTTTCAGCAGCTTTCAAAATACGATCAAACTCTTCACGATCGTAGTTCTCTGGAAGGTCACGCCATCCAAGGAAGTCAGCACCTGGGCCTGTTCCTTTGCGGATCATTTCGTCTGCTACTGTTACTTGTGCTTGAAGGTTATCTACTTCGTGTGGTGCTACAAATTTATCCAAAACTTTTGAATAGTCAAATGTAATATGAGCCATTAGTCTCTCCTTATAAAAATTCAATTACAGCTTCTAGTTTACTCTTTTATTTATCTTTTGACAATGTTTTTTTACCCTCATTAGATCATGATAGGTTACAGTTACTATTTAAATGTAAGGTCCTGCTTCAAGGCCATAATGATCACTTACTAGAGGTTGATTGTTCCCATCAAAAATGACACTAAGGCGATTTAGTGCCCACTCTTGGCTTGCAAAAACATAGTCAATACGTAAAGGTTCTTCATTACCTTTCCAACCATCGATACCAGGTCCAACTGTATAGCTTCCATTTGTTTTTTGAGCCACTTGGAAGCTATCCTGAAGTTTGAGCGGACTGGCTAATATTGTTTGGTAACCTTCTCGACCTGCTGGGTTATTAAAGTCCCCTGCTAGGATAAGAGGTTTGCCAATAGATTGGAAACGTTCCTCAATGCGTGCCCACTCTTCTTGGAAACCTTTATCCCACCATGAAAGATGGACACTAGCAACAGCAACTTCTCGGCCATCTACAGTCGTCTCAGCCACTGCCACACGGCGTGTATGATAGTCTGTTGGATCATCGACATCTGAAACTAAAATTTCGCTAGCTGTCAATGGTTGGCGTGACAAGACAGCAACACCTTCATTAAGGTGGTCATAACCAATGTGATTATAAGCCCACGTCCAATGATATTGAAGTCCCTCTTCAGCTAATTTTTCCACAAGCAAACGGACAAAGTGATCTTGGTGGATTGATGTTGCTGATGGTAGCACATGATAGTAAGCATCCGTTTCTACAGCTGCCGTCTCTATTTCCTGATTAACTTCTTGGAAACAAATGATATCATATTGAGCCTTAAGGATTTGTTCCTTTAGGGTTTGGAATTTTCCTTCTGCATCTTCTTCCATCCAACTATGGGTATTTAAGGTTAGAAATTTCATAATCTTATCCTTTATCTGACACTTACATATAGAAATGACAACAAGGTCTTTTACAAACAAGACAGCCCCTGGGCTGTCTGCTTGATTATTATTTAACAAATTAAAGTTCTACTTTTGCAACTGGAGCATTAGCTGCCAATTTTCCTGTATGTTCTACTTTAACTGATTTAATCGAGTCTGTATTGGTGAAGACAACTACTGTTGAAGTTTCACGTCCAGCTTCACGGATAGCTGCAAGATCTGCTTCCACTAAGAGATCACCAGCAGCAACAGTTTGTCCTTCAGTAACTTTAACCTCAAATGGTTTACCTTCAAGACTAACAGTATCAAGTCCTATGTGAACCAAAACTTCAAGTCCATTATCTGATACCAAACCAAGAGCATGTTTAGTTGGGAAGATGCATGAAACTTTACCAGCTAATGGAGAAACAATCTTACCGTTTTCTGGTTCTACAGCGAAACCATCACCCATCATTCTTTGTGAAAATACTGGATCTTTTACATCTTCAATGTTGATAACTTGACCGTCTGCAACTGAGTGAACATCTTCAGTCACACCTTTGAATTGAGCTTCTGCTTTTTGAACAGCAGTCACTTGACTTGGAAGTGTTTCAGGGATAACTTCACCTGAATCAAGTACGTCTTGGATATCAGATTTCAAGATGTCAGCTTTAGGACCGTAGATATCTTGGACACCTTGGCCTTTAATAACAAGACCCATAGCACCTTCAGCTTTCCATTGTTCTTCAGTTCCGACTTTTTCAGCATTTTTAACAGTAACACGGAGACGAGTCATACATGCGTCAACATCGACATTGTTAGCACGTCCACCAAGAAGGTTGATGATGTTTATAACTTGTGAGCTTGCTGAGCTTGTTCCAGCACCTGCTGATCCAGCAGATTCTGAAGAATCGTCATTTTGTTCGTAGTTACCATTACGTCCTGGTGTTGCGTAATCAAATTTCTTAATCATGAAGTTTACAATGAAGAACATGATAACACCAAAGAGTACAGTTACCCAAATGAAGTTAATGATATCCATCGCCAAACCAGCGTTAATAGCGAGAGGTGTACGTGTCAAGAATTCGATAGAACCGAATGAGTGAACACGGAGGTCAACGATGTCAGCCATTGCAAAGGCAGCACCTTGTACAAATGCGTAAATGATGTAAAGTGGAGTAGCTACGAACATGAACATGTACTCGATAGGCTCTGTTACCCCTGTCAAGAATATTACAAGCGCAGTTGCAGTCAACATACCTTTATACTGATGTTTCTTATCATCATCAACGTTACGGTAGATAGCTACCACCATACCCATCAAGATACCAAATGAACCAATCATTTGACCAACTTTGAAACGAGCTGGTGTATAGGCTTCAAGAAGGTGTTTATATTGATCTGGATGCGCACCTTTAAGGTTAGCAAGGTCAGTAACCCATGCGAGCCAGAGTGGATCTTGACCCAAAACTTTAGTACCTTTTGCAGCACCAGTCAAGACTTCATAAGTACCACCCAATTGAGTGTAGTTAATTGGAATAGTCAACATGTGGTGGAGACCAAACGGCAAGAGAAGACGTTCCAATGTACCGAACAAGAACGGTGCCAAAATTGGAGCATTTTCTTTCGAGTTGGCAATCCACATACCAAAACCGTTAATTCAAGATTGGATAACTGGCCATACAATAGCAAGAACGATGGCTGCAATAGCTGAACGAAGAATAACTACGAATGGTACGAAACGTTTACCATTGAAGAATGATAAAGCTTCTGGCAATTTACGGAAGTTATAGTATTTGTTGTAAGCAGTAGCTCCGATGAAACCAGAGATGATACCTACAAATACAACCCATGTTAAGGGCTGGAGCTTCCAAAACACTGATGAAGTAGTCAGACACCTTGATTGATTTGACCAAGAAGTGTGTGAACTGTAGCACCCTTATCAGCAAGAATATCTAAAGTAACACCAAAGATTGAACCAGTCAAGCGGTTAATCAAGATAAATGCAAAACCTGCTGCAAAAGCACCTCCTGCACGTTCCTTAGCCCAACTACCACCAATGGCAAGGGCAAACAAGATGTGAAGGTTACCGATAACCCCCCAACCAATTTGCTCAAGAAATCCACCTGTAATAACGAGTGGTGCCGCGTTTGGATTAATCATGGCAATCGTTTTACCGATAGAGATCATAAGACCTGCTGCTGGCATAACCGCGATAACAACCATGAGGGCCTTACCAAACTTTTGCCAGAAATCAAAGCCAAAGTTTTCTTTTAGCTTATTCATTTCATTTCCTCCCATATTCGATGCAAGCGTTTGCATAGATTATATAATCTTTATAGCACCTTTTGATAATTTGTAAAGCGTTTTCTTAAACTTTTTTGATTTTTTTACAAAAAGAGGCCACCAGTAAAAACTGGATGACTCAGACATTTATTAGGCCATCAAAACCATGAGAATTGGGATAACGATCATGGTCGCGAGGGTAGTCTCAGTCACCATGATAGCAGCGTAATCACTATCAGCTCCGTAGAGTTTAGCAACCACAGGTGCATTGGTCATGACAGGCATAGCCGACTGGATGATAAAAACTTGCTTCATCAAAGTTGGTAAGGAGGACCAATAAACGATTGCAGCCATCAAAACCGGGGCAACCACAAAGCGTCCTAGCAGAATTAATACCTGGTCTTTTTTCAGAACCAACTGCTTCACTCCTGCATTAGACACTGACAAACCGATAAAAATCATAGATAAAGGAGTTGTTAAACTACCTAAATACTGCAAATCACTGGTTAAAAATGTCGGTAACTGAATATGAAGAATAACGATAATAAGACCTATGATAAAACCCATAAGAGGGGGAGAAAAAATCTTATTTAAACTAGTTTTTAAATCAAACTCAGCTTCTCCTTCACCATCTCGCTGGATGAGATAGGTCCCCAAGGTCCAGAAAAAAGTCGTATTACACATGTAATAGATCAGAACATAGGGAATACTAGCATCTCCAAAAAGAGCTTGGTTGATTGGTAGTCCCACGAAGATCGTATTAGAATTAAAAAACATGGAAATAAAGAGTCCACGACGATCCTTTCTGACTGCAAAAATCCTAGCCACTGCTGTTGCAATTCCAAACAAAATCACCATAGACAGAGCAGGAAAACGTAATTCTGGCAACATCTTAAGCAGGTCTGCTGCTGTGAAACGCTGCGTGATGGTATAAAGCATATAGCAGGGCAAGGCAATTTGGGTGACCATCTTAGCGATTAGGCCACGCGACTTGTCATCAAACCAGCCTTTTTCCCCCATGACGAAGCCCACTAAAATCATACCCAGGATGACTAGAATTCCAGATATACTTGTTAAAAAGATTTCCATGTTTCCTCCTTTTTGTTTTTGCTACGATTTATGACAGACAATAGCAGAATCTGACTGATTTTTTCTGACTAGAAATCTACCATTATTTATAACTCAAATCTAAAAAACCACTTTAGTATATCACAAAAAGAGCTCGATTTCTCAAGCTCCTTTTCTATTATTTACTCTGCTTTTAAGAGAGGCCCAAAGATTGATACCAGACCAAAGAAGGCGATGAAGATAAGAGTAATGGTCGCACTAGCTGGTGTTTCCCAATAATAGGAAATAAAGATACCAGAGAGCATTCCAACCAAACCAATACTAATAGCCCAGAAAATAACAGACTTGAAGGTCTGACCTATTTTCATACCAATAGCTGCTGGGAGAATCATGATGGTAGAAACCAAAAGTGTTCCTGCTGCTGGAATCATCAGGGCAATCGCTATCCCTGTCACAATATTGAAGAAGAGCGACATGAGACGTACTGGCAAGCCATCTACATGAGCAGTGTCTTCGTCAAAAGTCAAAAGATACATAGGACGAATAAAGAGGAGAGTCAAGATCAGTACAATAGCCGCAATCACAAAGAGAGCATGCACCTGCTCAGAGCTAATCGTGATAATAGAACCGAAAAGATAGCTATCCAAACTCATACTACTGCTACCCGCCTTGTTACTAAGAATAAGAGCCACTGCCAATCCCATTGACATGAGGATAGCTGTTGAAATCTCCATATAATGCTTGTAACTTACCCTGAGATATTCCAAAACTAAAGCAGCAATAACCACAACCAAAAGGGTCATCCAAGTGGTTGATTGTCCCAAGAAAATTCCAACAGCCACCCCAGCTAGGGACACGTGACTCAAAGTATCGCTCATCAGACTCTGACGACGAAGAATTAAGAAGAGTCCCAAAATTGGCGAAAAGATACTGATAGCAATCACGGCGAGAATAGCACGTTGCATAAAATCATAGGCTAATAATTCACTAATCATGTTTGTGATCCTCTCCATCCTTTTCATGGATATTGAAACAACGCCAAGGCAATTTCTGGTTACGTACCAGGTGAATATTACGGTCTGTGTACTCCTTGACTTCCTCTGGGTCATGGGTAATCATTAAGACAGACTTGCCATGATTATGAGCAGAGTGGTGCATGAGTTCGTAAAAGGTATTGGCTGTCCCTGCATCCATCCCTGTCGTTGGCTCATCCAAAACAAAGATATCAGGATCTAAAGCGAAAATACGAGCAATGACAGCACGTTGCTTTTGACCACCTGAGAGATGTCCAATCTGCTTGTAACGATTTTCCCACATACCTACAGACTCTAGAGCACGTTGAACATGCTCTAAGTCATGTTTGTTCAAACGACGGAACCACCCCTTATGGGGGTAGCGACCTGACTTGACAAACTCATAAACAGTACTTGGGAATCCTGCATTAAAGCTGGCAATCTGCTGTGGTAGATAGGCCATGCGAAGCTTCTTACCATCTTTGTTAATATCAGAAATCGTCACAATCCCCTTCTTAGGCTTGAGAATTCCTAGGGTAGCCTTAATAAGCGTTGACTTGGCAGCTCCATTTTCCCCAGTCAGGGTCACAAACTCCCCAGAATCCAAATGATAGTGAATATTGTCCAGAACGGGCTCCGCATCATACTGGAAGCTCAGACCTTCAACTGTAATATAACGCATCTTATTCCTCTATTTTTTCTGCTAATTTTATCAAGAAACGGCCAATAACCTGACGCTCTTGATGATCAAACTGATCCAATACAGACCGATAAACCCCAAGGGTCTCTTGGTGGTGTTCCTTATGCTCTTGGGCAATAGGTTGAGCTTCTTGTGTCAAGACGAAATAGGTCACGCGCCCATCATCCTTGTCTTTCTTACCCTCCAACATGCCCTCTTTGACCAAGGTTTTTACTGCCTTGGTAACAGCAGCCTGGCTGACATTGAGAGCCTTAGCCAACTCAGAATTGGTCTTTTGCCCCTCAGACAAAAGCATGAGAATATGCTCCTGGGTGTTGGTCAACTTAACCTTACTTCGGCACTGACCAATGAGGAGCTCATACTGATTTTCAGCCTTAAGCAAAATTTGATTAATCAATTGATTTACTTGTTCTTCTAGTTCTATCATTACTTTCTCCATTTACTTAACCAGTTAATTATATCGAAAACACAGAGGTTTTGCAAGGAAAAATAAAAAGTCCAACCGCAGCTAGACTTAAAAATGATAATAGGTTTAAGATACTGCCCGTGTCTCTTCCTTCCAAAAACAGGTATAACCTATATTAAATACCGCCAAGAAAGCCAAGAGAGTCCATGACCAAGTAGCACCCAAGGACTGGTTTAAGGCCAAAATCACAGCTGCACCCAGGGGTACAGTCGCTGTGACAATGGTTGAAAAGATACTAAAGACAGCGTTCTGTCGCTCTTCGACAATGGAGAAGATGACGATGGTATCTGATTTTGGATTGGAAATGGCTGTCGCATAAGAAGAAAGAAAAAGCAAGGTAAAGAGGACAATGGGATTGTGCCATACAAAGATACTGATAATCATCAACAATGCTAGACTATTCTCAAAAAGCAGGTTGGACCTAATGGACCACTTGCGGTAAAAGTCGAACGGAAAAAGTGATCCTAAAAAGAAAGCAACCAATTCAATAGACTCAAAGACTGTGATAGTCACAGCATAAGACCCCAACTGCAACTCCTTGACCGATAAGAGATAAATCATCAACAGGGTGGCCATGGCTGACGAGAGCAGGTTCATACTAGAGTAAATCATGACCAAATTAAAAATAGAGGACTGGGATTTGAGAAAGGTGAAATTGGTTATGGTGTCCCTGACAAACTGACAAATCAGGGCTTTTAAGGATTCTGCTTGTTGTTCTTTGGACTCAGGTATTGGTTCATCAAGATGGTCAAAAAGTTTTCGCCCTCGTCGCAAGACCAGATAAGAAGCCAAGAAAACCAAAACATTAATCAAGGCAAACAAGAAATAGTTATGAGCCAGCAGGGCAATGAGCATGACACCCACGCTCTTTCCCGCTAAGGTGACGATATTAGACATTCCCTTACGAAAAGAGATGGCTAAGGAAAAATTCTCCTCATCTACCACCCGACGATTGAGGGAAAGATTGAGATAGGCAGTGTAATTACCAATAATATCACTCATAAAGTTGATGGCTAGGACCAAGACGAAGACCCACCAACTAGGTTTAAGCAAGGTTAACACCCCAAAAAAGACATATAAACTCATCTGCAACCAGCGTACCAATTTCATGGCCTTAAAGCTATTTGACGCTCGATCAGAGACATAACCCACAATAAAATCAAAAACATAGGGAAGCGAGGTAATCAAACTCGCCAACCCCACCGCCAATTCTGGATTAGGGAAGGTAGCCGCATAGAGAACCGAAACCAAGTCAAACAAGGTGGTCCCAAAGATACCTAACAAGATGGATAGGGTCAAAACCCTATAAGGCTTGTGTTGTAAAAAAAGCTGCATTTAAACCTCCTGATGGGTAAGAAATAGATTAAACATAAATTGATACTCATGAGTTACATCTCTCTCCTCATTATTAGGATAATAATCATAGATATGTAATCGATTCTTTTCTCTGAACTCGAATATTGAAGAGTTAGACAGCTGTCTCATCGCTTTATTCGTCAGATTTAATTCTTGTATAGTACTAAAATTTGACTGCGAAACTTTATATAAAACATAGGATATCCCCAGTTGTCCAGAAAATAAATCTCTACGCTTACAAAATGAAATATTTGTCAAAAAACGAATATATTCTTTCTTAAAATAGTTTTCATCACCAGTTAACTCCCATAACTGTAAAGACAATAAAACATAACCAGATAAGCCATCATTTACATAGGGAGTGGAAATACTATCAGAAAAACTATTAACAAATTCAATATAATTTTCCTTTTGGACAATAGCATGACTAGCTTCAGTAAACAGTCTTTTTGCCTCTAAAAGGATAATATCATCTTTCGTCAACTTATAATATTCTACTAAAAATAAAACTATGCCTAGTTTTCCATCATAAATTCCATTATTTTCAACAATATTATCATTGCTAATACTATACTTTATCCTAAAATATATTAAATCTAGTATCTCTTTATAAAGTATATCTAGATGATTAAATTTTAATTCATACAAAACCTCTAGACCAAGCCCAACAATACCTGAATGAAACGAAAATTCGTTACAATTTTTTACCCAGAATAGTATATTGCCCAATTGTTGTGTCAGACCATATTCTGATATTTCAATATTAAGTTCTTCATAATTTTTATCAAAAATCTTAAAGGAATTTGAAAATACAGACTCTCCATAATTTTTCTCTAACCATTCACTAAATTCTGGTACAAGAAAATAGTATCTTTTTTTATAAATCAAACTACAACTATCGCCATAGTTCTCAGATTTAGTCATAAACTCAGCAGTAAAATATCGATTTGTTCTATCATTTATACGTTTCCTAAAAACTGTACTTATTTTACTTTGTCTTAAACATGTTTCTAAATCTTTTCTCCAATTCAATGGTTGTCTAATCAATAATTCAATAACTTTAAAAATACTATCAGAAGGATAAGTCATCACACAAAATTGTCTGAACATCTTTAATACCTCGTTACCAGAAACACCATGTCTTAAATATTGATTTATCGGAAATACATAGTTCATTAAGGTATAACCTAATTTGTGAAAATCTCTTTCCTTATCTCCTAATTCAATATGGCTATGGTCATAAAATGTCATAGTCATTCCTGCACCTTTTGATTTAATTGATAAAACCTCTTCACTGTTAGAATCAACAATATTGTAGGATGAGCCAAAATCACAAAGTGATACATATACATCGTCCGTAAAATCAACAAAAATATTATTGGAGCTGACATCATTGATAATAATACCTTTTTGGTGAACCGAATCAAATAAAATCAATAATTTCATCACTAAATCTGAGAAAGGGATACTTTCGAATAGAAAACTAGATGCTATCAAAGATAACATGTCCCCTTTCAATTTTGATTCAACTAAATAGTAATTTCCCCATTCATAAAAAGATAATCTGTATTTAGGGATTCCTTCTAAAGTTTCTAGTTGTTTTATTATCTTTTCCTCATTTTTTATATCTCCAATTGCAGTACTATTAGTTCCCAAAATATTTTTACGGCCTTCCTTTAGAATAGTAACATTACCATCATATTTCGATTCATATACATTACCTGAGGCACTCTCATGTATAATCATAGTAGGTTCAACTGTACAACCTAAAAAAGTTGCTACATTATGATACTCATCATTAATGTTTTCAAATGGATCCTCAATGCCGTTTGGTAACTCAAAAAAAGACCTATTATCCATAATAGGAGTACCACCAATTAACAAATAGTCTGATTGTGCTGCCATTACACCATACCTATAAAAAATGTTGGTATCTCTATACTGCATATCTGATATAACAACCGGCCCTTCGAAACCAATCAATATATCAGCCAAGTCTAAAACAATATTTTTAAACAATTTATCATTCTTAGGATAAATTGTTATACACTTTCCAGCCTGGGTCGTAAAACAGTCTGAAGATAAAAAATATTTTAGCACCTTATTATTATATATGTATTTAAAATCTATTTTATATTTTGTACAATATTCAACGATCAATCTCAGTACAATCTGATAACTATCTAAATTTGAGGAAATATGAATTTTCCACCCTTGTCGTGGAATCTCACTCCCAAATTCAACATATTTATAATAATCATCTTTTAAGGTTTTACACTTCTCAATTTTTTTGAAATCAGAGTCAAAACTAAATTGCATATCTCAATATCACCCTTAAGCATTAAATACAAACACGAAAAAGGGAACACTAAGTCCCCTCAGATTTTGCAATGATCACTAGCTCTTAAGGGCATTTAATTGATCGTGCGTAAAAAGCATCAGATTTTACTCCAGATGACTTTGTAACTTTCAACAAAGCTTGAAAATTTTTCATTTAATTAGGCTCCTTTCTAGGTTAACGTTACTTAACCTTATGATTAAAGTATAGCCTATCTTTACAAATCTACGCTTTCGTTGCATAAACGGGATTAACCTACAATCGACTTAAAATGCTCTAAATAATTTTTATATAATCTAGTATTCTTAAGCAATTTAAATATTTCCAGAGACTCTTGCATAATTTGCTTCCCCCCCGAATCTCCCATCGCAAATTTTAAATATCCTTGTACATAATAAAAAATAACTTTCTCATACATATCGGACTCAACATTTACTAGGCTATCTATATGCCTCTCAAAAAAAGCAGCCTTAGTAAACCATTCGGATTCAATGCATCGTATCATTATATTGATAGATAATTGAATAACTAGTTTTCTATTTCTTACTACTTCATAATAATAATCTGTCTTCCGTAAGACTTCCCTTCCCAAAGAAACTAATGTTTCCCCATTTATATATTGAGCAAGATTCCCTAAAATAGACAATTCATAGTAGCCCCAGCTCTCAATCCCAAATAAATAATCAGTCACAAATCGTAAATCTGATTGAGTTATCAAATTTTCAGACTCTACAGAACTTAAGCAAGATAATATCAGTATTTTTTCTATTTTCTTTGTTGTTGAATTAGGCAACTCCTCCACTTCGTTAAATAGATATCGTAACCCCTCCGCATCTTTTGTAAGACTTAGAGTATGTAGCTTCTTTAATAATTCTTCAAAACTATCATTTCTATAACCTCTGTAGATTACCATAAATTCTTCTATCGAAACATTTATAAAATCTAATGCACTTAAAAATTTAATCAAAGATATTTCAGTCTCTCCTCTTTCAAATCTAGAAAGTTGCGATTTAGAAAATCCTTTATCAATATAATTTGATAATTTTGTACCTTTATCTAACCGTAATTCTCTATATATTTCACCAATTTTTTTCAGTTCATTTTGTTTTCCCATATATGCAACCTTCTTTTAAAAAATCAAATCAAATGTTATCCTATGTAACAAACTAAGTTGGAGGAAATCATATGAAATTGTTAAAAATTATTGTCCTATTGACATGTATTTACATAATAGTTGGTGGTGTCTAAAACCTCTTACAAGCAATTTATTATATATGAGCCCTGTTAGAGTACATACTAACAGGGCTCTTTCTATTTCATCGTAAAGTCGCAAAGATTTCTTTGACCTGAGCAACAGACTCGGCACGCGAGACTTCGCCACGAACCTTAGCTGCTCCTGCTGTTCCACGAAGATAGTGTGGAGCAAGACCACGGAATTCACGGACAGCAATCATCTCACCTTTAAGGTCTACCAAACGTTTGAGGTGGTCTTCAGCAATGTCCAGCTTCTTATCAAACGGAAGATCTGGCAACTCCTCTCCCGTTTCGAAGAAGTGATTGATTTGCGTGAAGATGTATGGATTATTCATGGCTGCACGACCCACCATAACGGCATCTACGCCAAGTTCTTCAATCATGAGTTTAGCGTCTTGAACGTTACGAACATCTCCATTTCCGATAAATGGAATCTTAGTAATAGCTTTAGCAACACGAGCCAGCGTCTCGTGGTCACAGTGACCAGTATACATTTGTTCACGGGTACGACCGTGCATGGCAAGAGCAGAAACACCTGCAGACTCAGCTGCAAGAGCGTTTTCCACAGCCAAATCACTGTCTGACCATCCCGTACGCATCTTAACGGTCAAGGGAATATCAAGCACTGACGTTACTTCCTTGACAATGTGGTAAATCTTGTCTGGATCCTTGAGCCACTTGGCACCCGCTTCATTTTTGACTACCTTATTGACCGGACAACCCATATTGATATCAACGATATCAGCCTTGGTATTGGTCTGAATAAAATCAGCTGCACGCTTCAAGCCCTCAGCATCACCACCGAAAAGCTGGATAGACATTGGATGTTCATTCTCATCAATATGAAGCATGTGGAGGGTTTTCTCATTATTGTAGAGGAGACCTTTTTCAGAAATCATCTCCATCACCACAAGACCAGCACCAAACTCTTTTGCAATAGTACGGAAGGCAGAGTTGGTCACGCCTGCCATAGGAGCTAGGACTGTTCGGTGAGGGATCTCTACATTTCCAATCATAAAGGATGAATTAAGTTTAGTCATTGATGAGTTCCTCCAAGTCAGCTTCTGAAAATTCATACTTAGTTTGGCAGAATTGACAGACGATTTCAGCCCCATGGTCCTCGTCTTTCATAGCTTGAAGTTCATCCTTACCAAGCGTCAAGAGGGCATTTTCAAAGCGTTCACGTGAGCAATCGCACTCAAAGCTAAGCTCCTCTTCAGACAAGCGTTTGAAAGGCTCATCCCCATAAATGGCATTCAAGAGCGCTTCAATATGGTCATCAGACTCCAAAAGTGTTGAAATGGCTGGCATCTCTTGGATGCGTTTTTCGTAACGAGCGATTTCTTCCTCGCTAGCTCCTGGTAAGACCTGAAGCATGAAACCACCAGCAACCTTGACCTTATCCTCTTTGTCAAGAAGTACATTAAGACCAACAGCAGATGGTGTTTGCTCAGACTCTGTCAAATAGTAGGCAAAGTCTTCACCGATTTCACCAGAAATAAGCGGTGTTGATGACGTGTAAGGATTACCAGTTCCATAATCGATGATTGAGACAAATTGTCCTTGCCCCATGAAAGGACCTACTAAAACTTCACCAGTCGCTGTTTTCTTGATGTCTACACCTGGATTTTGGATGTAGCCCTTAACATGTCCTTTGGTATCAGCTACAGAGATGATATGACCAAAAGAGCCGTTTCCGATAACCTTAACTGTAATTTTGCTATCACCCTTTTGGTTAGCAGCCAAGATTTGATTGGCAATAAGGGTACGCCCCAAAGCAACTGTTGATGACGATAATGTATTGTGTTTTTCTTGTGCAGTTCTGACCGTTTCAGTACTATCAAGAGCATAAGCACGGAAAGAACCTGATTCTGAAATTGTTTTAATTAATTTATCCATAGTGTTTCCATTATAACACAAAAAAGAGGATGGAAAAGTCGTAAACGCTTGGCATTTCCTCTCCCACTCTCTCTAGCAAATTACCATGAAAATTCGGACAGTTTTTCCCTCAAACTTGCTAATTGCCTATTGTCAAAATGATGCTTCTGCCTTATTACAGGTGATAAATTCTCCAAATACTCAATATAGATGCTGACAAGGAGATTATAGTCAATAGTCGTCAAGCGTTTGAGTTGACTATGAATGAAGGCTGTCGCCTGATCATACTTTTCCTGAATTAACAAATCATCAATGTAATCATTTCCATCAACAGCCTGCTCTTGATCGTCTCCCACCTGACCTCAATCAATATCCAGAGTCTCAAATTTAAAAGCCTTGATGACGACATTAGCTGTCCCTCGAATCTGATTGAGTAGCCAGTCACTGTTGTTGTATACTCCCATATTAGTCCTCTTTAACTATTGCTCTATCACCCTTATTATACTGTTTTGTCTCTGCATTATAAACGCTTACTAATCAAAAGGAGGTGACTAGAGAATCACCACCTTTTTACAGTTTAATTAGACTTGGCTTCTTCTTTATAATTTTTAGCCTCTGCTTCTGTAGCATAAACAAAATGCCCTGGTCGGATTTCATACATTTGTCTATTTTCCCCATCATTTTCAATAGAGGAATCGTGAATCAAATGCTGACGCTTACGCTCTCTTTCTGGATCTGGTTCTGGAATTGCAGATAATAGACTCTTTGTATAAGGATGAATCGGGTTATGATAGATCTCATCTGCTGGTCCCACTTCAAGAAGTTTACCCCAATGCATTGCACCAATACGATCGGATATATATTTAACAATCGATAAGTCATGGGCAATAAACAAATAAGTTAACCCCTGTTCATGTTGCAACTTCTGCATCAAATTAACCACTTGTGCTTGAATAGAAACATCCAAAGCAGAAATCGGTTCGTCTGCTACAATAAAATGATGATTAACCGCTAAAGCACGCGCAATACCAATCCTTTGACGTTGACCACCAGAAAACTCATGAGGACTTCTTGATAGGTGATCTTCATTTAACCCTACCAAATCAATGAGTTCTTTAACCTTAGCTTAACGCTCTTCCTTAGATTTAGCCAATTTATGAATATCAATGCCTTCAGCAATAATATCACGGATTTTCATGCGTCCATTAAGACTAGATTGAGGATCTTGAAAAATCATCTGAGCTGTCTTACGGAAATCATGAAGATCTTTCCCTTTTAAACTTGATATCCCATTACCTGAAAAGGTAACAGTACCCGAATCAATATCAGAAAGTTTTAAAACAGATCGCCCAATGGTTGTTTTACCTGATCCAGATTCTCCAACTAGTCCAAAAATTTCGCCCTCATAGATATCAAAGCTAACGTCATCAATAGCCTCAACCTCGTTTGATTTTCCTTTATTAAAAGTTAGAGACACATTTTTTAGTTCTACTAACTTTTTACGTTCTTGTGTCATCTTATTTCTCCTTCATCTTTGACCATTTTTCCCATCGTTTCAATATTGGCGAAGGAGGGGTTACTTTAGGAGCTCGTTCATCTAAGAGCCATGTTGCTGCAAAATGCGTATCTGATACTTTAAACATTGGCGATTCTTCCTGATAATCAATATCTAAAGCAAAGACATTTCGAGCAGCAAAGGCATCACCTTTAGGAGAATAAAGCCAATCTGGAGGAGTTCCTGGAATAGCTTCTAGGCTACCAGATTCTGTTTCTGTTGTAGGCATAGAGTTAAGAAGTCCCCATGTGTATGGGTATTGCGGATTATAGAAAACCTCATCCACAGTCCCATATTCCACAATTTTACCGCATACATAACTGCTACACGATCAGCCATCCCAGCGACAACACCCAAGTCATGATTAATAAAAATAATGGATGAATCACGCTCTTCTTGGATTTTTTTCATCAGACGAAGAATTTGTGCTTGAATCGTAACATCTAAAGCTGTAATAGGCTCGTCAGCAATCAAAATTTCAGGATCTGCAGCTAGAGCAATGGCAATTACTGCTCTGTGAAGCATTCCTCCTGACCATTGGTGAGGGTAGTCATTTATATGTTCTTCGTCATTAGGTATCCCAACATCTTTCATTAATTGTAAAGCCATTATCTAAGGCTTCTTTCTGATATAATTTGGTATGAAACATAATAGGCTCAGCAATTTGGCGCCCAATTTTCATAGTAGGGTCAAGACTGGTCATAGGATCTTGAAAAATCATAGCAATATCATTTCCACGAACTTTAACCCAATCTTCCTCCCTTAAGGCTTGCATATCGCGCCCTTTAAAGGTAATGTCTCCAGTTACCTTAGCGTTTTTTTGTCTGATAGACCCATTAGCGTCCTTGTCGTTACAGATTTTCCTGAACCAGACTCACCAACAATTGCCAGTGTCTCACCTTTTTTCAAGTCAAAATTGACATCACGAATCGCTTTTACTTCTCCAGCGTAAGTATGAAAATTAACATGGAGATTTTTTACACTTAAAATCGTTTCTTTCATTATTATTACGCTCCTGTTAGTTTTCTTTGTTAGATTTAAGGTCAAATGCATAACGCAAGCCGTCCTCCCCTAAAAGAATGAAGGCAAGAGAGATAAAAACAAGAGCCAAGGCAGAAATAAGCACCTGATAAGAGTAGTATTGAAGATTCTCAGAAGCATCCGTAATCAACGAACCTAAAGAAACTATTGGTGGCTTAACCCCCAAATTGATAGCTGATAGAACCGCCTCGTACATAATAGCACTTGGAACGGTCATCATAATTTGAACAATAATGATACCTGAAATATTTGGCAAAACATGTTAAAAAGCTATCTTGAATTTATTTTCACCCAAAGCGCGTGAGGCTAAAACAAATTCACGTTCTCGGTAGGATAGGGTCAAATTACGGACTTGACGCGCCATAGACGTCCATCCGATTTTTCTTGTGATTCAGTATTTCCAGCACCAACAAGGTTGACTAGTTGTTTTTCTTCCATGATACTCTCCTTACTTCAGACGGACACGTGGATCCACAAAACTAGTAATGATATCTGTCAATAGGATAGCTACCATAAGCATAACGGCATAAACGATAGTGGTTCCCATAATGACAGGATAATCTTTTGTTGGAATAGAGGTAACAAACTGTTGGCCAATCCCAGGAATTGAGAAAATCTGCTCTATGAGTGCTGAACCGGTTAGAATATTAGCAGCCATTGGACCGATCTGGAACTGAGCCTGTATCAACCGCAGCTTCGACAATACCTTTACGGTCGGTAGCAAGGTTGAGAGCTTGACGGATTTTAAGATTATCTAGACCTTTAACTTTACCAGTTTCATTATAAGTCATATAACTTGTTGTTGCTTCTGGAACTGTAACAACATCTTTGTTCTTTATATTTGAGTTAAAGATTGCTGACGTACTTGAAATGCTTGCAAAGTCAAGTTGACTTTGTTTATACATTTGGACAGCTGTATCAGGTTTTTTAACCGTTTGAATATTGATTGTCTTTGTTTTGACGTGCTTTGCATCCCAATAATTGTTATTTTTGACAAGTTTGAAGCTACCACTTGTACCATTCCAATTTTCAACCTTGAAAGGTCCAGAATAAATTTGTTTGTCAGACTTCGTTCCATATTGTTTTCCAGTCTTTTCTACAAATTCCTTATGTTGTGGGACAAAGTTTGAGAATGACAAAAGACTTTTGAATTGTGGAGAAGGATTTGAGAAGGTAAAGATAACTTTATTTCCCTCAGCCTTAACACCCAATTCATCAACGCTCTTATTACCAGCAATAATGTCTGCAACATTAACAAGGTGAGAATCTGAAGCGAGGTAAGAATACTCAGAAGCTGTAGCAGGATCAACCATACGTTCCCAAGTATAGACAAAGTCCTCAGCAGTAATCTTAGTACCATCTGAATACTTCAAGCCATCTCTAAGAGTCACTGTATAAGTCAAACCATCGGATGACACATCAACTTTTTAGCCAAATCAGGTTGTAACTTCCCATTTTTATCAACACAAAGTAAGTTACTTTCTGAGTTCCCAAGCGCCAAGGCTGAATAGTGATCTGAATTTTTAGAAATATCAAGGTGATACCAGTTGCGACCAACATTGTAAATGGATGATTAGTGATCTGAATTTTTTAGAGATATCAAGGGGCAATATTTCAGTAGGGGTGTACCAGTTAATTTCATCTTTACTTGAGGTTGATTTTGAGCCACAAGCAGCAAGAAGTGTTGCAGAAGCCAAAGCAATTACTCCAACAGCTACAATACTCTTAAAGTTACGTTTCTTAATCATAATTATAAGAGGCCTCCTCCAATCAAAAATTTACTTTCGTGTATATTTATACCTTAAAATAGGCTAAAGTAAAGATATAATTCTTAATAATTCGAAAATTCAGTTATTTTGTCTCGAAAAAGACTCGAAATATCCAAAAAATGACGCATCTGTAGCTCTTGTCCACTACACATAAACGTTTTACAATCAATCCAAACAAAAAAGGCTAAGAAGTATATCTTAACCTTATAGTATTTTGAACCAATTTCTCAGTTTACTCTGTATTTTTACACAAACTTACTGCTTACCCAACTGATCCTTCCATTTCATAGCTAATCAAGCGGTTAAGCTCAACAGCATATTCCATTGGAAGTTCTTTGGTAAATGGTTCCACAAATCCCATGACAATCATTTCAGTTGCTTCTTGTTCTGAAAGTCCACGGCTCATGAGGTAGTAGAGCTGTTCTTCAGAAATCTTAGAAACTTTAGCTTCGTGTTCAAGCGCAACTTGTGAATTGTGGATTTCGTTGAATGGGATAGTATCTGATTTAGATAAGTCATCCATCAAGATGGTGTCACATTCGATGTGAGATACTGATTTCTTGGAATCCTTGTTGAAGGTTACTTGTCCACGATAGTCAACCTTACCACCATTACGAGCAATTGATTTAGAAACAATAGATGATGATGTATGCGGTGCATTGTGAATCATCTTAGCCCCTGTATCTTGGTGTTGACCAGCATTAGCAAAGGCAATTGAAAGCATGGTACCACGTGCACCTTCACCATCAAGGTAAACAGATGGATACTTCATGGTTACTTCAGCACCCAGGTTACCATCAATCCACTCAACAGTTGCGTTTTTCTTAGCCGTAGCACGTTTAGTTACCAAGTTGTAGACGTTATCTGACCAGTTTTGAATAGTTGAGTAGCGCATGTAGGCACCATCAAGTGCAAAGATTTCAACGATGGCCGCATGAAGGCTTGCCGTTGTGTATGTAGGCGCTGTACATCCTTCAACATAGTGAACGCTGGCACCTTCATCAACAATGATAAGAGTACGTTCAAATTGAGCAGTTGCTTCGTTGTTAATACGGAAGTAGGTTTGAAGCGGAATATCTACCTTAACGCCTTTTGGTACATAAATAAAGGTACCACCTGACCAGAAGGCAGAGTTAAGGGCCGCAAATTTGTTATCTGTTGGCGGAACCAGTTTTGAGAAGTACTTCTTAAAGAGTTCTGGATGCTCTTTAAGTGCTGAATCTGTATCTGTAAAGATAATACCCAACTTGTCATACTCTTCTTTCATATTGTGGTAAACCACTTCTGACTCATACTGAGCTGAGGCTCCAGCAAGATAGGCACGTTCTGCTTCTGGAATACCAATACGTTCAAAAGTTTCCTTGATTTTCTCAGGAACATCTTCCCAGTCACGAGCAGGTTTGTCTGATGCCTTTTGGAAATAAGTCAGATCATCAAAGTTAATACCAGAAAGGTCTGGCCCCCACTCTTGCATAGCCATTTTGTTAAAGGTTTCCAATGATTTCAAGCGGAATTCAAGCATCCACTCAGGCTCCTCTTTTTCAGCAGACATGGCACGGACCACGTCTTCACTGATTCCTTTTCCTGTTGAAAAGACTGGTGTCACATCATCACGGAAACCGTATTTATATTCCCCAAGATCAATGGGTTTTGGTTCTACTTTTTCATTTGTTTCAGTCATAGTATTTTCCTTTATTAAAGGTTTGATTAATTTGCTTTATTTAAGACTTGAGCAAGGAAGATAATTACTCCATTGCTTCCTAGAGCTCACTTCTCTCTATAGCCATTTTAAGGGCATTCCAAGAGAGCGTTGCACATTTGATACGTTGTGGAAATTTAGAAACCCCCGCCAAAAGCTTGGCCTCACCTAACTTATCCTCATCCACTTTATGATTTCCTTGAATCATAAGAGAGAAAATTTCTGCTAGTTCTAAAGCCTCCTCCTTGGTTTTACCGATAACCGCATCCGTCATCATACTTGATGAGGCTGTTGAAATGGTACAACCATCATCAGCAAAGGCGATGTCTTCAATCATATCACCATCAAACTTAACTGACAGATTGATAACATCTCCACATGTCGGATTATTCAGTTGAAGTTGCTCCACATCAGGTAGAACACCATGATGGTGAGGGCTCTTAGAGTGATCGGCCACAACAGCCATATATAAACTATCTAGTCTAGAGAGTGCCATTGAAAAACTCCTTCGTCGCAAGAATTGCCTCTACAAGCTTGTCACAATCCTCTTTAGTATTGTAAATATAGAAACTTGCACGGGCAGCCGATGAAATACCTAAATGATTAATTAAAGGTTGAGCACAGTGGTGACCCGCACGAACCGCCACCCCTTCATAGTCAAGGGCAGTCGCCACATCATGAGGATGAAGTCCATTAATATTAAAGGCGATAACACCCGCATGTTTGCCAGAATCTTCTGGCCCATATACCGTCAATCCCTCAATCGCTTGAAGCTTAGGCAAGACATAGTCTACCAACTCTTGCTCATAAGCATGAACATTTTCCATACCTAAAGCAGAGAGGTAGTCCACAGCAGTACCTAGTGCAATAGCTCCCGCAATGTTAGGTGTGCCAGCCTCAAATTTCCAAGGCAGTTCCTTCCAAGTGGCTTCTTGTTCATAAACGAAATCAATCATCTCACCACCAAATTCGATAGGATTCATCTGGTTGAGAATCTCTTCTTTTCCATAGAGAACCCCAATCCCTGTTGGGCCTAACATCTTATGTCCAGAAAGGATAAAGAAATCACAATCCAAATCCTGAACATCAATAGCCATGTGGGGTGCAGATTGGGCACCATCCACTACCATATAGGCGCCAACTCGGTGGACCATTTGTGCAATCTCTTTAACAGGATTGATGCAACCTAAAACGTTAGAAACCTGAGCCAGACTGACAAATTTTGTCTTTTCACTAATCTTATTGGCCAAGTCTTCCATATCCAACTGACCATCTTTCAAGTAGGCATAAACAAGTTTAGCCCCCGCCTTCTTACAAGCTTCCTGCCAAGGGATGATATTAGAGTGGTGTTCCATAATTGAAATAACCACCTCATCTCCTGGCTCAAGAACCTGCTCTGCAAAACGACCAACCCAGTTAAGACCAGTTGTCGTTCCACGTGTAAAGAGAATCTCTTTAGTTGATTTGGCACTAATAAACTGGCGAATTTTTTCACGACTAGCTTCGTAAGCAGCTGTGGCACGCTCTGCCAAAGTGTGCACGCCACGGTGCACATTAGCATTCTCCTCACGATAGTAGGCCATGAGGGTGTCCAAAACTACTTGAGGTTTCTGAGTCGTCGCTGCATTATCCAAGTATACCAAAGGTTCATCATTGACTACCTGATCTAAGATGGCAAAATCTTGTCGAATCTTATAGGCATCTAGAGCTGACATCTTATCTCCCTATCTAGATATATAATCGGTTAGACTATCTGCGTTGATAGTCCCTAACGTTTGTTTAGTTTTGTATCAGTTACAGAAATCATCTCGTCACGCACTTCCTTAACTGGGATTTCAGTGATAACTGCTCCCAAGAAACCGCGAATAACCAAGCGTTCTGCAGTCTCTTGATCAAGTCCACGACTCATGAGGTAGTACATATCCTCTGGATCCACCTGACCGATTGAAGCAGCGTGTCCTGCTGTAACTTCATTTTCATCAATCAAAAGTATTGGGTTAGCGTCTGAACGGGCCTTATCAGAAAGCATAAGAACGC